>NZ_JBAKHU010000003.1:0-269945 GCF_036906895.1 Micromonospora sp. CPCC 206060 | reverse complement strand
TGCTCAACTGGGACACCGTGCGGAAGGCGGTCGATCGCACGAATCGGGGTGCGAGCACGATGGGAGAAGGGCGGGGGCGATGCGGGTACGAGTTGGCTGAGCCGACGCTGCGCAGCCTCGACGCCATCCACCTCGCCGCCGCCCAGGTTCTGACCAACGAGTCCGGAACGGCACTCATCGCCTTCGTCACCTATGACCGGCGACTGATTGAACGCGCCAAGGCCGCAGGGTTACCCGTAGCAAGTCCCGGCCAGAACTGACCGGCAAGTCCCGAAGACGGGGACCGGAAGGGGATCTTCCACTCAGAGGTCGAGCATCTGACGCAGCACGGATTTGACCTCTGTCACCTGTTCCGGACGCAACCGGTGGATCGGGCCGCGCCCGGTCAGTCGGGTGGCCGAGACGGTACGGACCTGTTCGGTGATGGCCCAGCCGGTGCGCCTACCGGGGACCTCGATGTGTACCCGGTGCAGCCAGCCGGGTCGTTCCCGGGTGGTCAGTGGCAGGACGCTGACCAGGGCGCCACCGGTGAGTGCCAGATGGAAACGGGATGACACCACGAGGGCGGGGCGCTGACCGGCCTGCTCCCGGCCCTCGGTCGGATCGAAGTCGAGCCACCAGATCTCCCAGGGATTGATCCCGAGACTCACGCGGCTTCATCCCACGGGTCGGTGGCCGGTGCTTCGCTGGTTTGCCAATCGTCAGCTTCGGCAAGGTACTCGGCCCAGCCGTTTGGATCTTCCGCCCGGAAGTGGTCCATGGCCGCGACGGCTTTCGCCTGCCAGTGCTCGTCGAGCAGCCGGCGGACGGTCTCGTCCGCACTGGCGCCGCCGAAATCCTCCTGCGCCACCTGGAGTACCCGTTCCCGGGTCTCCGGGCTCACCCGCATCATCGTGGTCATACAGCAAAGTATACGGCGACGTAAACCGCGACTGGCCGGGTAAACGGGGCTACCAGGTCACCGGCAGGGTGGCCGGTCCGTGGGTACGGAACGACGGACGCCAGGCCACCTCGGCCGCCGGCTCGGCGAGGGCGAGTCGGGGCAGGCGGCTGGCCAGGGCGTCCAGCGCCTCCAGGGCCTCGACCCGGGCCAGCGCCGCCCCGATGCAGTGGTGCACGCCGCGCCCGAAGGCCAGGTGCCCGCCGCCGTCCGTGCCGACCCGGAGGTCGCGGTTGGCGGCGGCGATGGCGAGCAGCACGGTGTCCCCGGCCGGGATGGTGGTGCCGTCCACGACGATGTCGTGCACCGGGAAGCGGCGGATGGCCACCGGGGCCGGCGGATCCAGCCGCAGGGTCTCCTCGACCGCCTCGGCCAACTGGTCCCGGTCCAGCCGGCCAAGCGGCTCGGGTTGCCGGAGCAGCGCCAGCGTGGTGCTGGCGATCAGGTTCGCCGAGTTCTCGTAGCCGGCGAAGAGGATCAGGAAGGCCAGCGAGGTCAGCTCGTTCGCCGACAACCGGTCGTTGTCGTTCTCCGCGCTCACCAGGGCACTGAGCAGGTCGGCGCCGGGCTGCTCCCGCTTCCCGGCCAGCAGGTCGACCACGAAGCCGTGCATCTCGACGATCGCCTGCCGGGCGGCCTGGCGGTCCGGCGGGTGGGTGGCGAGCAGGGTGTCCGTCCAGGCCCGGAAGTCCCGCCGGGCGCCGGTCGGGATGCCGAGCAGATCGGCGATGACGTGTACCGACAGCGGAGCGCAGTAGGCCGTGACCAGGTCGGCGGTACCCGAGAAGGGCAACTCGTCGAGCAGGCCGTCGGCGGTTTGCCGGATCGCCGGCCGCATCGCGCGGACCCGCTGCGGGCTGAACGCCGAGGCCACCAGCCGGCGGATCCGGGTGTGGTCCGGTGGGTCCATGTTGAGCAGGTTCGCGTCCAGCGCCGGGGGCAGGGCGAATCCGGACCAGCCACCCCGGGAGTGCCGGCGGTCCAGGGAGAGCGCGGGGTCGGCGAGGCCGTTGGCGACGTCCGGGTGACCGGTCACCAACCAGGCGTGCGAGCCGTCCGGCAGCACCGCCCGGTGCACCCCGGCGAGTGTCCGCAACCGGTCGTACTCCTCCCCCAGCCGGTCGGCGGAACAGGGGATCGGCACCAGGCCGGCATTAATGATCATTGACAGTCTCCAGGGCTGCGTCGGCGACCAGCGGGGAGTGCGCGAAGGCACGGGCAACCCGGGCCAACTGTCGCATCTCCCGTACCTCGTCGAGGGCCGGATCGGGGGTCGCGGGCTGCTCGGGGCGACGGGGCCGCAGCTCGGCGGAGACCGCCGCCAGCGCCGCCCGGAGTTTCGCCGCCTCCACCAGGGCGGCCAGCTCATCGTCCCGCAGGCCGGATGCCTCGCCCCGGCGCCGGGCCCGCTCGCCGACCGCCTCACTGAGGTACGGCCGCAGCGCCAGTCGGGCGTCGTAGATCTCGACGACCCGCCGGTGCAGCCGTTCGGCGGGCCGCCACTGGCCGGCTCGGTCGGGGGTGAGGCGGACCGCCGGCACGGCGGTGCTGAGCGCGTGCCACAGCGGGTGGAGTTGGTGGAGCAGGCGTACCCGATCGGCGGTGTCCGCTGCCACGGTGAGCCGGGGCCCCCAGGCCGGCATGGTCAATCCGAGGATGACCAGAAGAGCCCCGATGCTCGACGAGAGGGGTACCAGGGCCTCCCCACGGTGGACGTTCCAGCCGGCGGCAGCCTCGACGATGTCGAGCGCGCGGACCGTGCAGTAGACCAGACCGACCGCCGCACCGGCGGTCGTGGTCCGCAGCCCGGTTCGCAGCCAGCCGGCACCGACCAGCCGGGCGTACGGCCAGCAGATGCGGATGATGTCCATCAGGCCGGCGGCGAAGGCGGTCAGGTAGGCCAGCAGATAGACCGCGAAGTGCGGGCGGTCGGCGTAGGTGGCGACGAAGTCGGTGTTGCGCGATTCGGTCGGGCCGGCGGTGACGAAGAGCCCGAGCAGCACCAGCGCGACCGTACCGAGGACGAGTTGCCGGTGCCGGGCCCGGCGGCGGGCGGTGGTCGGCTCGGCCCACCAGAGCAGCAGCACCTGGATGGTGGTGGAGAAGGCCACCACGCAGAGGTGCGCGACCAGGGCGGCGACGTTGTTGACCCCGGTCAGCCGGTCGGCGAACGTCCAGACGGCCGGGGTGGAGACGGTGAAGGTGATCGCGAGCAGGGCGAGGGCGTTGGTGACCGCGCGCCGTGCCGGGGCGGCCGGGCCACGTCGGTGCGTGGAGAGCAGCCGGTAACCGGTGGCCGCCCAGGCGAGGGCGGCCAGCACCGGATAGAGCGTGCCGTGCACGCCTCAGCCGCCGTCGAGCGAGCGCCGGATGCGGTCCACCACGGCGGCCGTGGCCGGGTCGGCGGCGGGTCCACCGCCGGGTCCGCGGCCGGGGCCGGGCCGGGTGGTGTGCCGGGTGGTGTGCCGCCAGAGCAGGTCGGCGATGATCTCCGCTTCGGTTTCGGCCCGCTCGTCGTACCCGGGGACCCGGCCGAGTACGGAGGTCACCATGGCCGGGTCGAGGGTGGGCATCAGCAGCCGGGCGAGATCGGTCCCGCCGACCTGCTGCCCGGTGTGCCCGGCCAGCAGGTGACCCAGTTCATGGGCGACGATGTGCCGCTGGTGCAGCGGGCTGGTCCGGTTGTCGTACGCCACGTGGTGGGCGTTGGGTGTGGTGATGACGAGGCCGCAGGGGGCGTCCGGGGGCAGCGGCAGCGGCAGGAGGTGGACCGGCCGGTCGAGGCGCTCGGCCACGGCCTGGCAGAGTGCGTCGCAGTCCGGCGCCGTTGGCGTCGGGATGTCGGCGACCAGGCGCGCGAACCGTCGTCGCGCACGCCATCCGGTCATTCGTCCGCAGCCTTTCCGGCCCGGTCCTTCCCGGTGAGTCCCTCCAGTTCCAGGCACCGGTCGACCATCTGCTGGATGACCTCCTGGCTGGCCGGGGAGAGGCCCTTGTGTTGGAGCACGGTACGTAACGAGACGTGTTGCACCTGGAGTCGGCGCAGGGCGTCCAGGGTCCGCAGGTCGGCGATGGTGTGCCGGGCGAGCTCGTCGTCGAAGAAATATGCCGGGCTGACCCCGAAGAAGGCGGCGAGCGCCTCGATGTGGTCCTTTGTAGGATTTTTTCGCCGGCCGCTGCGCAGTTGCCAAATATAGACATCGGAAATGGCGCCACCGGCTGCCCGGATCGCCGCCGCCACCTCCTTGTTGCTGTGCGGCGTACGGCGACCGGCCGGCCGGATGGTCTCGAAGAGCAGGTTGAGTCGGTCGGCGAACGACGAGCCTCCGTCAACGGTGCCGCTGACGCCCATTCCTACCTCCGCGGTTCACCATTGCTAGCTCTCATTAATCAGGCTGTGGCTACTGTTAACTTTAGTTGGCGATGGAGCGTATCCATCGTTTGGCCTTCGACGGCTGTGCCTGGTCTGTCCCTGGTAGCCGCCCGCGTCGAGGGGAACGGGCGGATTCCCGGCGGCCCTCAGGGGGCACCTTTCCCGGTCCGCTCGTGGGTCCCATTGTGTGGCGGCTCGACAGGGCCATTGCGCTCGACCCTGGTAATGCAGAGGCCGGCATCCACGGGGGGAGATGCCGGCCTCTGTCTCGCACCTTACCTATGACAACCGAGTGGTGCAATGGCTCAGCGGCGGGTTTTCGGGGTACGTCCCTTCCGGAACTCCGCCGGTCCGGGTATTCCTCTTGCCGGCACCTGCCAGAGCGCCGGCGTCCCCGTGGCACCCTTCCGGCGATGCCGCACCATGGCGGCCACCTCCGGTGCGTCCGATGTGTACGGTCGACGGTCGAGTGAGCGGGAGAGCGGACATAAGTACTGGTTCCGGCTGGAAGAACGATCTTTCTACCGAAACGACCACCCTGGCCGCCATGGTCGGCCCTGTCGCCGGCTCCCGTGCCGCCGTGGCGCGGTCGACGACCTCGCCGAGGTGCGAGGCGGCGGTGGCCCGGCCTGCCCGGCTACGGACGGTGATCCGGCCCGGTCGTCGGCCGCGTCCCAGGTGACCGCCGGGGCGGCCAGCTCGGAGCGACGGAAGCCGGTACGGGAGAATCGGGTGCGTGACGCGCATTCCGAACGTTCTCGCCAACCGGTACGCCTCGCCCGAGTTGGTCGCCCTCTGGTCCCCGGAGGAGAAGATCCGCATGGAGCGGCGGCTCTGGCTGGCCGTGCTCCGGGCCCAGCAGGATCTTGGTGTCCCGGTGCCGGACGGGGTGGTCGAGGCGTACGAGCGGGTACTCGACTCGGTCGACCTCGCCTCGATCGCGGCCCGGGAGCGGATCACCCGGCACGACGTGAAGGCCCGGATCGAGGAGTTCAGTGCGCTCGCCGGGCACGAGCACGTGCACAAGGGCATGACCTCCCGGGATCTCACCGAGAACGTCGAGCAGTTGCAGGTGCGCGCCTCGCTGGAGCTGGTCCGGGACCGGGTGGTCGCTGCGCTGGCCCGGCTGGCCAGGCTCGCCGTCGAGCACTCCGACCTGGTCATGACCGGCCGGTCGCACAACGTCGCCGCGCAGGCCACCACGCTGGGCAAGCGCTTCGCGTCGGCGGCCGAGGAACTGCTGATCGCGTACGAACGGCTGGACGACCTGATCGGGTGGTACCCACTGCGCGGGATCAAGGGGCCGGTCGGCACCGCCGCGGACCAACTCGACCTCTTCGACGGGGACGCCGACAAGGTCGCCGAGCTGGAGCGGCGGGTAGCTGAGCACCTCGGCTTCACCCGGGTGCTGGACAGCGTCGGCCAGGTCTACCCGCGCTCGATCGACTTCGCCGTGCTCGCCGCGCTGGCCCAGACCGCCGCCGCGCCGTCCTCGCTGGCCACCACGATCCGGCTGATGGTCGGCCAGGAGTTGGCCACCGAGGGCTTCAAGCCCGGTCAGGTCGGGTCCTCCGCGATGCCGCACAAGATGAACACCCGGTCCAGCGAGCGGGTGAACGGCTTCGCGGTGATCATCCGGGGCTACCTGTCGATGGTCGGCGAGTTGGCCGGTGACCAGTGGAACGAGGGGGACGTCTCCTGCTCGGTGGTCCGCCGGGTGGCGCTGCCGGACGCGTTCTTCGCCGCCGACGGCCTGTTCCAGACGTTCCTCACGGTGCTCGACGAGTTCGGCGCGTACCCGGCGGTGATCAACCGGGAACTGGAGCGGTTCCTGCCGTTCCTCGCCACCACGAAGATCCTGGTCGCGGCGGTCCGCCGGGGTGTCGGGCGGGAGGTCGCGCACGAGGTGATCAAGGAGCACGCGGTCGCCGTGGCGCTCGCCATGCGCGAGAAGGGCGCCCCGGAGAACGACCTCTTCGACCGGCTCGCCGCCGACGGCCGGCTGGGCCTCACCCGCGCGGAGATCGACGAACTGGTCGCCGACCAGAGCGGGTTCGTCGGTGCCGCGCCGGCCCAGGTGCGCGCGGTCGCCGACCGGGTCGCCGCCGTTGTGGCCGCCCACCCCGAGGCGGCCGCCTACCACCCCGCCCCCATCCTCTGACCTGTCCCGCCCTCGCATTACCCCCGGGCCGCGTTGCCCCCGTCCCCCGGGCCGCGTTGCCCCCGTCCCCCGGGCCGCGTTGCCCCCGTCCCCCGGGCCGCGTTGCCCCCGTCCCCCGGGCCGCGTTGCCCCCGTCCCCCGGGCCGCGTTGCCCCCGTCCCCCGGGCCGCGTTGCCCCCGCCCCGGGCCGCGTTGCCCCCGTCCCCCGGGCCGCGTTGCCCCCGTCCCCCGGGCCGCGTTGATCATGAAGTTGTTGTCGCTCTGATCGGCGTGTCGCGACAACAACTTCATGATCAACGCTGCGGGGTGGGTGTCGACCGTGGCGGCGAGGGCGGGGTCAGTTCGTGCGCGGGGTGGGGGTCTCGGCGGCGCTGCTGAGGTTCGGGGCACTCGCCGGCTCGGCGACGCCGGACGGATCGGTCGCGAACTCGCCCACGTGCGCGGACTCGGCGGCCACCACCGGCTGGTCCGGTGGCATGGTGTCCGGCATCTTGGCTACCACGATCACCGCCGTGCCGTAGGCGCAGAGCTCCATCCACATCTCGCCGCAGTCGCGGCTGTCGAAGCGCATCCCGATCACCGCGTTCGCGCCCAGCCGGCGAGCCTCCTCGCCCAGCCGGCTCACCGAATCCGTCCGCCACCGGGTCAGGTTGTCCGGTGCGGTGGGGTCGTACGCGCCACCGCGCAGGCTCTTGACGCCCTCCCGGTACGGGTTGCGCGTCCTGGCCATCGATGACACCACTTCGCCGAGAACCTGGCGGATCTCGTACCCGGGCAGGTGATCCGTCGTCACGACCAGCACGTCTCCGATGCTGTCAGCCCGACACCGGGCGGATCGTGAGGGTTGTTCACCTGGCCGCATGCTGCAAAACGGCGCGCCGGGGAGGAACGGTGTCCAGGGGCGGGAGAGGTGGCGGGCCGGGAGGAACGGTGTGGGTGACGGGAGAACGTGCGCGGGGGAGGGCAAGGGTGCGCCTGGTGGATCAACGACGCGCCGGGGAGGGAACCGTGCGACACGGTGGGAACGGGTACGGCATGGAACAACGACGCGGCGCGGACGCCGGGGGTCGTCCCGGTCGTCCGCGCCGTCGGCGGATCGTCGCCCCGTACGGGGCAGGTCGGGCCCGAGGGGGCCGGACCGGACAGGTCAGACCCCGGCCACCGAGGTGATCCAGGAACGGCTGGCCGCGATGCTGCTGTAGTTCTGGATGCTGAAGCCGTCGGCGGTGGAGGCGACACCGACCTGGCGGCCGTTGTAGAACTGCGGGCCACCCGAGTCGCCCCGCCAGGCGTTGCCGCTGATCTCGGTGCTGCGGATCGCCGGGCCGCCGTACGCGTCGGTGGCGCCGTTCGTGGTCACCTGGACGGTGGCGGTCTTGAGCTGGCTGGAGGCGCCGCAGCCGCTGTAGCAGGTCATGCCCCAGCCGTAGATCGAGTTGGTCGAGCCGACCGGCGGGTTGCTGGTGCCGCCCAGGGTCACGTAGCTGGTGCTGACCGCGCTGGAGAGGCGGAGCAGGGCGAGGTCGTAGCGGGTGTACGAGGCGCTGACCGTGCGGGTGGTGCCGCCGGACGCGTAGTAGACGCTCCCGACCCGGACCGACATCGAGCCGCTGACGCAGTGCCGGGCGGTGAGCACCCACTGCGAGGCGATGACCGTGCCGGAGCAGGTGAACGAGCCGTTGCTGAACACCGCCGCTGCCCAGGGGGCGGACGAGACGTAGCTGCCACCGATGATGGGCTGCGGTCCGGCCGGGGCGGCCACCGCACCCGAGGAGGTGGCGAGTACGCCGGCGAGTGCGGTGGCGGCCAGCGCGAGCAGGGAACGGATGCGCATGAGGGCTCCTTCCTGAGGGCTGCATCACACGCTAGGAAAACCCCACTCCATCCACAAGCCTCGAATCGAAAATAGTCAATTAAGCGCTCGATGGGGTCGGCCGGGCGGGTGACCGGGGCGGTACCCGGGATCAACCTGTGGGCCGGCGCGCCGGCCGGTGCGTCGAGGGCCGTATCTGCCAGGTAGGCTGGCTGCGCTCACCCGCTGTGGGTCGGCACCCACTGCGTACACAGTCAGGAGTGCCCCGTGCCTCGCGTCGTCGTCGACGTCATGCTCAAGCCCGAAATTCTTGATCCTCAGGGCCAGGCTGTCGCAAACGCGCTGCCCCGGCTCGGCGTCAGCGACGTCTCCTCCGTCCGGATCGGCCGGCGGATCGAGATCGACTTCACCGGCGAACCCGACCTCGAGCGGGCCCGGGAGATCGCCGACAAGCTGCTGGCCAACCCGGTCATCGAGGACTTCACGGTCCGGTTGGTGGAGGCCGACGACGTCGTGGACGCGCACCCGTGACCGCCCGCGTCGGAGTGGTGACCTTCCCCGGGTCACTCGACGACGGCGACGCGGCCCGCGCGGTCCGCATCGCCGGTGCCGAGTCGGTCCGGCTGTGGCACGGCGACGCCGACCTGCGCGGCGTCGACGCCGTCGTCCTGCCGGGTGGCTTCTCGTACGGCGACTACCTGCGCTGCGGCGCGATCGCCCGGTTCGCCCCGGTGATGGAGACGATCTTCGCCGCGGCCCGGGGCGGCCTGCCGGTACTCGGCATCTGCAACGGCTTCCAGATCCTCTGCGAGGCGCACCTGCTGCCCGGAGCGCTCACCCGTAACCAGCACCTGCACTTCCGTAACCGGGACCAGGTGCTCCGGGTGGAGTCGGTCGGTACCGCCTGGACGAACGTCTTCCAGCCGGGCCAGGAGATCCTCATTCCGGTCAAGAACGGCGAGGGCTGCTACGTCGCGGACCCACGCACCCTCGACGAGTTGGAGGCCGAGGGGCGGGTGGTCGCCCGGTACGTCGGCGGCAACCCGAACGGCTCCCAGCGGGACATCGCGGCCATCACCAACGCCGCCGGCAACGTGGTGGGCATCATGCCCCACCCGGAGCACGCCGTGGAGGCACTGACCGGCCCGTCCCTGGACGGCCTCGGCTTCTTCACCTCGGTTCTCAAGCACCTCACAGGAGTACCGGCGTGACCGTTCACGGCGAGGGAGACCTCATGACCACCCCACCCGCGCCGGAGGCGGCGGCGGGCAGCACCCCGGTTCGGGTCGGTGGCTACGGCCCGGACACCGTCGACGGTGCCGCTGCCACTCCCGACGAGCTCCAGCCCTACGTCGAGCTCGGCCTGCGCGACGACGAGTACGACCGGATCCGGCAGATCCTCGGCCGTCGGCCGACCCATTCCGAGCTGGCCATGTACTCGATCATGTGGAGCGAGCACTGCTCCTACAAGTCGAGCAAGGTGCACCTGCGCCAGTTCGGCGAGAAGGCCCCGCCGAGCGACCGGCTGCTGGCCGGCATCGGGGAGAACGCCGGCGTGGTCCGGGTCTCCGACGAACTGGCAGTCACCTTCAAGGTCGAGTCGCACAACCACCCCAGCTTCGTCGAGCCGTACCAGGGTGCGGCCACCGGCGTGGGCGGCATCGTCCGGGACATCCTGGCCATGGGCGCCCGCCCGGTCGCGGTGATGGATCCGCTGCGGTTCGGCGCCGCCGACCACCCGGACACCGCCCGGGTGCTGCCCGGCGTGGTCGCCGGGGTCGGCGGGTACGGCAACTGTCTCGGCCTGCCGAACATCGGCGGCGAGGTGGTCTTCGACCCCTGCTACCAGGGCAACCCGCTGGTCAACGCGCTCTGTGTCGGCGTGCTGCCGGTCGACCGGCTGCAGAACAAGGCCGCCGCCGGGGCCGGCAACATCGTGGTGCTGATGGGCGCCAAGACCGGCCGGGACGGCATCGGCGGCGTGTCGGTGCTGGCCAGCGCCACCTTCGACGAGGGCAGCGAGCAGCGCCGCCCGTCGGTGCAGGTCGGCGACCCGTTCATGGAGAAGCTTCTGATCGAGGCATGCCTGGAGCTGTACGACGCCCAGCTGGTCGTCGGCATCCAGGACCTCGGCGGGGCCGGGCTGACCTGCGCGCTCACCGAGACCGCCGCGGCGGCCGGTACCGGCATGCGGGTCTGGCTGGAGCGGGTGCCGCTGCGCGAGCCGTCCATGGAGCCGCACGAGATCCTGGCCAGCGAGTCCCAGGAGCGGATGCTGCTGGTGGTCGAGCCGGAGAAGCTCGAAGCGGTGCTGAAGACCGCCGAGAAGTGGGGCGTGTGGGCCACCGCGATCGGTGAGGTCACCCCGGCCCAGCCGGACGGGCGGCCCGGCCGACTCGTGATCACCTGGCGGGACCACCTGGTGGTGGACGTGCCCCCGGGCTCACTGGTCGACGACGGGCCGGTCTACGCCCGTCCGATGCGGGAGCCGGCCGACCTGATCCTGCTCCAGGCGGACCGGGCCGAGACGCTGCCCCGCCCGGCCACCCCGGAGGCGCTCCGGGAGACCGTGCTGCGCATGATCGCCTCGCCGAACCTCTGCGACAAGACCTGGGTCACCGAGCAGTACGACCGGTACGTCCTGGGCAACACCGTGCTGGCCCAGCCGGAGGACTCCGGTGTGATCCGGATCGACGAGCGGACCGGCCTCGGTGTCGCCCTCTCCGTCGACGGCAACGGCCGGTACGCCCGCCTCGACCCGTACCAGGGCACCAAGCTGGCGCTCGCCGAGGCGTACCGGAACGTCGCGGTGACGGGTGCGAAGCCGATCGCGGTCACCAACTGCCTCAACTTCGGCTCTCCGGAGGACCCGGGCGTGATGTGGCAGTTCGCCGAGGCCGTTCGCGGTCTCGCCGACGGCTGCCTCGAACTGGGCATCCCGGTGACCGGTGGCAACGTCAGCTTCTACAACCAGACCGGCGCGGCGGCGATCCACCCCACCCCGGTGGTCGGCGTGCTCGGTGTGCTGGACGACGTGGCCGAGCGGGTGCCGATGGGCTTCGCGCCCCGGGCCGGTACGGACCACGACCTGATCTTCCTGCTCGGTGAGACCCGGTTGGAGCTTTCCGGCTCCGAGTGGGCCTGGGTGACGCACGGGCACCTGGGCGGCGTACCGCCGCGGGTCGACCTGGCCAAGGAACGGCTTTTGGCCGAGTTGCTGGCCGAGGCCGCCCGGGTCGGTCACCTCAGCTCGGCGCACGATCTCTCCGACGGCGGGTTGGCGCAGGGCTTGGTCGAGTCGTGCCTGCGGCGCGGCGTCGGTGCCCGGGTCGCGCTGCCGGAGGCGTTCACCGGCGGTTCGATGCCGTTCGTCTACCTCTTCAGCGAGTCGTCCGGCCGGGCGCTGGTCTCCGTGCCGCGCGGGCACGAGAAGGCGTTCACCGCGCTCTGTGCGGAGCGGGGCGTGCCGTGGGCGGCGATCGGGGTCACCGATCCGGCCGGCGGGGCGCTGGAGGTGCAGGGTCAGTTCCGGATCGGTCTGGACGAGCTGCTCGCCGCCTTCACCGCGACCCTGCCCCAGCTCTTCGGTGGTGCCGCCGACGCCACGGTGCCCGGTGCGCCGGTCCCGACGCCGGTGGCGCCGGCCACCGATGTGCCGGCCCAGTCTGAGCCGCCCGCCGCTGCCGGAGCGGCCGGTGTCGCTGGACAGACCGGGGCCGTGGAACCGGCTGCGGTCGTGGAGCCGGCGGAGGTCGCTCAGCCGGGGCCGCAGGCTCCCGGGGCGGAGGTGACCCCGCAGGTCGAGTTCGGACCCGAGGTGGGTTCGCCGGTGGTGCAGGCCGAGGTGTCCGACGCCGGCCAGCCCGACGCCGGCCAGCCCGATGCCGGCCAGCCCGATGCCGGCAGCCCGGAGGACGGTACGTCCGCCCCGCCCGCCCAGCGCTGACCCCTTGTGAACGCGACGGTCCACGCTCAGCCCGGCTCCGGCGCCCGCTTCGACTGGGGGCTCGCCGGAGCCGCTGAGCTGGGCCGGGTCTGTGCCGCGCTGGTGGTGGTCGACGTCCTGTCGTTCACCACGGCGGTGGAGGTGTCGGTCGCCCGGGGGATGCGGGTGCACCCCTTCCCCTGGGGCGAGCAGGCCGCCGAGTACGCCCGCCGGGTCGGCGCGGTCGCGGCGGTCGGCCGCCGGCAGATGACCGGGGACCGACCGTGGTCGCTCTCGCCGGCCGCACTGCGTACCGCGCCGGTCGTGCCGGATCTGGTCCTCCCCAGCCCCAACGGGTCCGCGATCTGCGCGGCGGCCAGCGCGACCGGACTGCCGGTGGTGGCGGCCTCACTGCGTAACGCCCGCGCCGTCGGGGCCTGGCTCATCAGCCAGGGGTACGGGTCGACGCGCGCCCCGATCGGGGTGGTGGCCTCCGGGGAACGCTGGCCGGACGGGACCCTGCGGCCCGCGGTCGAGGACCAACTGGGGGCGGCGGCCGTACTCGATGCACTGTCCACGGTGCCGGGTGGGCTCTCCGTCGAGGCGGCGATGGCGCTTGCCGCCCTAGCCAGCGTGCCGGACCTGCCGGCAGCGGTGCGGGGCTGTGTGTCGGGCCGGGAGTTGGCGGAGATGGGCTTCGCCGAGGACGTGGAGATCGCGGTGCAGGTCGACGTCTCCGAGGTGGTGCCGTTGCTGCGCAACGGGATCTTCGCCGCCGCCTGACCCGCCGCCTGACCCGCCGCCTGACCCGCCGTGCCGCAGGTTGTCGGCGCGCGGCGGATTGGTGTTCACGCGTGGAACGGATCAGGTCGGGTGTGATCTGGTTACCACAGAAAAGATGCGGGCCCGACCGGTTGTACACCGGTCGGGCCCGTTCACGTCCGTCGGATCAGTCGTCCAGCCAGTCCAGGGAGCGCCGGCCGGACCGGTCCTGCTGCTGCGGCGGCTGCTGCTGGTCCGGGTCACCCTGGGGCGGGGCGCCGTAGTAGCCGCCCTGCTCGTACCGGTTGTCGTACCCGCCGCGCTGCTCCGGCGCCCGGTCGTAGCCGCCCCGCTGGTCGTAACCACCGCTCCCCGGCTGCTCGTAGCCGCCGGTGCGGTCGTACCCGCCGCTGGGGGCACCGTAGTCGCGCTGGCCGTAGCCGCCGCTGCCGTAACCCTGTCCGCTGTCGTACCCGCCGGACGACGTACCGGAGCCGCCGTACCCGCCACCCTGGCCGTACCCGCCGGTCGGCTCCTGGCCACGGCCGTACGACTGGTCCTGGCTGTAGCCCCGGCCGGTTTCGCCGGCCGAGTAGGCGCCGGTGGTGTAGGGGTCGGCGGGGGGAACGTACTGCTCGGTCGCGCCGGTGTACCGGCCGGTCGGCTCGTCGTATCGCTCGCCGTAGCCGCCGGACTGCGTGCCCTGGTAGCCGCCACCGGCGGGTGCGCCGTAGTCCCGGTTGCCGTAGCCGCCGCCGGAGGCCGGGGCGGGCGCGTTGCCGTATCCGCCGTCCCCGGACGCCGGCGTGTTGCCGTATCCACCGCTACCGGAGGCCGGCGTGTTGCCGTATCCACCGCCACCTGAGGCGGGCGTGTTGCCGTATCCACCGCCACCTGAGGCGGGCGCGGTGCCGTATCCACCGCCACCAGAGGCGGGCGCGGCGCCGTAGCCGTAGCCGGCCTGGGTGGGGGCCGCGTCGTCATACCTGCCACCGGAGGCGGAGGAGCCGCCGTAGCCACTGCCGCCCCAGTTGTCGGCCGCAGCGCTGTAGTCCGGGCCGGTCGGCTGCTGGCTGGGCAGCGGGGCGCCGTACGGGTCGGGGAACTCGTCGTCGACCAGTGGGCGGTTGTGCATCATCGTGGGCGCGTCGGCCAACGAATGCCCGCCGACCATCGTCGGGTCCGCCCCGGCAGCCGGCTGGTTGACGATCCGGGTCTGGTCGTCCATGCCCCGGTAGCCACCGCCGCCACGGGTCGGCGGCACCGCACCGGCCGCACCGGCCGGGTCCCCACCGTCGCCCTGCTCCTTGCGGCGCATCCAGAGCAGCACGATGGTGCCGACCCCGACCGCCACGAAGAGTCCACCGACGATGATGAGGAGCCAGGAACCGAAGCCGCCCGAGTCCTCGTTGGAGGTGTTCTGCGGGGCCGCCTGGGCGCCCTCCTCGGTCGACTCGGGGGTGGGCTCCGCCTCCGGGGTCGCCTCCGGGGTCGCCTCCGGGGTGGGCGACGCGGTCGGCTCGGCCTTGAGGTCCAGGGTGAGCTTCTGGTTGGTGATGCTCTGGCCGGCGCTCGCGTTGATCGTCTTGACCGCGCGTTCGCCGTCCTTGCTCGCCCCGATCTCGATCGCGCCCGGCGCGATGGGGCCGTTGGAACTGGTGAACCGGAAGTTACCGGTGTTGTTCGTGGTGGTGGAGTACGGCCGCTGCTGCGAGTCGAGCAGCCCGACGATCGCGCCGCCGACCGGATCGCCCTTGGCGTCGACGACCTTGCCGCTGATCTCCTTGACCGTCTGCACCGCCGGCTGCGTCGGCGAGGGCGCCAACGCGGCCTTGACGGTGAGCCGGAAGTCCTCGTTGTCCGAGCCGGTCGGGCCCTCTGCGCTGACGGTGACTCGGACGTTGTTCGCGGCCGGCGCGTCCTTTGCCGCCTTGAGGGTCACCGAGTGGCTGTTCGGACCCGGATCAAGATCGACCTCACCGCACCCGCTGGCGCAGGCGACGCCATTGGGCAGACCAACGAGGCTGATGGTGACCTTGTCGTCGGTTGGCATCGCGGTGATGGTCACCGAGATGGCGGTGTCACCGTCGGCCTGTACGGTGGCCGACTTAGGGGAGACAGCCAGCGCGGGGGCGGCCTGCGCCGGCACAGCGGGGAGCGCGAGCAGGGCGCTGGCCACCAGCGCCGCGATCACACCGGCCCGATGCTTCCAGGCATGTCGGTGTGCTGACACGTCCACCGCCTTCCGGTCTGACTTCCCCGGCCCGACGAGCACCGGCCGGAGACCATCACGGTACGAATACACCGTCGGCAACTATGCCTTGTCCCGCCGGATCGGCGCGACCCAGGGCCAGCGGGAATCGCGCCATCAGGTAGTCGTATCGTCCCGTCGTGTCCTCTCCGCACAGTAAATCCTCGGTGGTGGCCGCTGCGCTGGCGGTCCTCGACGAGGGGCGTACCCCGGATCGGGCCCTGCTCCGGGACGCGGTTCGGGCTTCGTTGGCGGACCTGGCCCGCCGTGCCCCCGGCCGATCGGTGGAGGTGCGGGTTCCACCTTTCGGTGCAGTTCAGTGTGTTTCCGGGCCGCGACACACCCGGGGCACCCCGCCGAACGTCGTCGAGACCGACCCGGCCACCTGGCTCCGGTTGGCGGGTGGCCGCCTCCGGTGGGTCGATGCGGTTACCGAGGGTCGCGTCCAGGTGAGTGGCACTCGAGCGGACCTCTCGGGGCACCTCCCCCTCTAGCAGGCACGGAGCGGAACGATCCGGTAACCCAAAGCAGCCAAATCGTGACTATCTGTATCCTTCGCTGTTCGCGTACACTGTCAGTCGAGCATGGGTCCCGGATCACCGTGCGTATCCGAAGCGGTCGCGCGACGCGGACCTGAATCCTGATCAGTTCTCATCCCGCCCGAGCAGTCCAGACCAGTAAGAGGGAGCGGCAGGTGCCCCGAGGCGACGGCCGGCTGAACCACGACCTGGACCCGGAGCGACCCGGCCCACAGGACGCCTGCGGCGTCTTCGGGGTCTGGGCGCCGGGTGAAGAGGTGGCCAACCTCACCTACTTCGGCCTCTACGCGTTGCAGCACCGGGGCCAGGAGGCCGCCGGCATCGCGGTCAGCGATGGCTCGGGCGTGGTGGTCTACAAGGATCTCGGGCTGGTCGCCCAGGTCTTCGACGAGCCCACCCTGGCCAGCCTGCGCGGCCACGTCGCGATCGGGCACACCCGGTACTCGACCACCGGTGGCTCGACCTGGGAGAACGCCCAGCCCACCATCCGGGCGACGGACGCCGGCACCACCATCGCGCTCGCCCACAACGGCAACCTGGTCAACACCGCCGAGCTGGAACGGGACGTGGCCGAGCGGGGGATCGACTCGGACGGTTCGACCTCCGACACTGCCCTGGTGACGATGCTGCTGGCCAGCATGCCGGACCTCTCGGTCGAGGCGGCGGCGATGGAGGTGCTGCCCCGGCTGCGGGGCGCGTTCAGCTTCGTCTTCATGGACGAGTCGACCCTCTACGCCGCCCGTGACCCGCACGGCGTCCGGCCGTTGGTGCTGGGCCGGCTGGAGCGGGGCTGGGTGGTCGCCAGCGAGACCGCCGCACTGGACATCGTCGGTGCGTCCGTGGTGCGCGAGGTCGAGCCCGGCGAGCTGATCGCGATCGACGCCGAAGGGCTGCGCTCCGCACGGTTCGCCGCGCCCGAGCCCAAGGGCTGCCTCTTCGAGTACGTCTACATCGCCCGCCCGGACGCCACCATCGCCGGCCGGAACGTGTACGCCGCCCGGGTGCAGATCGGCCGCCAGCTCGCCAAGGAGCACCCGGTCGAGGCCGACTTGGTCATCCCGGTCCCGGAGTCCGGTACGCCGGCCGCGATCGGGTACGCCGAGGCCTCCGGCATCACCTACGGCGCCGGCCTGATGAAGAACCCCTACGTCGGCCGGACCTTCATCCAGCCCTCCCAGACGCTGCGGCAGCTCGGCATCCGGCTCAAGCTGAACCCGCTCCGGCAGAACGTCCGGGGCAAGCGCCTGGTGGTGGTCGACGACTCGATCGTGCGCGGCAACACGCAGCGGGCGATCGTACGTATGCTGCGCGAGGCGGGCGCGCTGGAGGTCCACGTCCGGATCTCCTCGCCACCGGTCAACTGGCCCTGTTTCTACGGCATCGACTTCGCCACCCGGGCGGAGCTGCTGGCCAACGGTCTGGACACTGACGGCATCCGCCGGTCCATCGGGGCCGACACGCTGGGATACGTATCGCTGCCCGGTCTCATCGGCGCGACCGAGCAGCCCAAGACGCGGCTCTGCCGGGCCTGTTTCGACGGGGAGTACCCGATCGAACTGCCGGCGGGGGACCTGATCGGCAAGCACGTACTCGAAGGGGTGGGTCGACGGGTGTCCGGCCGGACGCCGGACAGCACGGACCACCCGGTCGAGCGGCCTGCCGCCGACCCGCTCGTCGCCACCTCGGGCGGCGCCAACCCATCGCACCGCCCATAGCTAGGACCCACTGCGGCCCGTACCGGGGCCGGTGGGTCAACCGGTCGAGAGTCTCGACAGCCACCATCCCGGGCACCGCGAGAACCACAAAGGGGAGAACCGTGACGCACGTGACCGAGCGCAGCGGCGCAACAGGCGGCCCGACCGGCGGCTCGGGTGCCAGCCACCAGCCCTGGACGGGTGGCCTGGGCCGCCCGGTACGCAAGCGGACCGTGTCGTACGCGGACGCGGGTGTGTCGATCGAGGCCGGTGACCGGGCCGTCGAGCTGCTGAAGTCGAAGGTGCGCGAGACCCGCCGGCCGGAGGTGCTGGGTGACCTCGGTGGGTTCGCCGGCCTGTTCCGGTTGGACACCAAGAAGTACAAGAGCCCGATCCTGGCCTCCTCCACCGACGGGGTGGGCACCAAGCTGGTGATCGCCCAGCAGCTCGACATCCACGACACGGTCGGCATCGACCTGGTGGCGATGGTCGTCGACGACCTGGTGGCGTGCGGCGCGGAGCCGCTGTTCCTGCTCGACTACATCGCCACCGGCGAGGTCGTACCGGACAAGGTCGCCGAGATCGGCGCGGGTATCGCCGACGGCTGCCGGTACGCCGGCTGTGCGCTGCTCGGTGGCGAGACGGCCGAGCACCCCGGTGTGCTGCGCCCGGACGAGTACGACATCTCGGCGACCGGTGTCGGCGTGGTGGAGGAGAGCGAGATCCTCAGCCCGGAGCGGGTCGAGGTGGGCGACGTGGTGATCGCCATGAAGTCCTCCGGCCTGCACTCCAACGGCTACTCCCTGGTCCGGCACGTGCTGCTCGGTGCGGCCCGGATGCGGCTGGACACGGTGATCGAGGAGTTCGGCCGGCAGCGCACCCTCGGTGAGGAACTGCTGACCCCGACCAAGATCTACGCCAAGGACTGCCTCAAGCTGATCGCCGAGGCCGAGGTGCGGGCCCTGGCCCACGTCACGGGTGGCGGCATCCCGGGCAACCTGGTGCGGATCCTGCCGGAGCACGTGGACGCGGTGGTCAACCGGGCCACCTGGCGGCCGCAGCCGATCTTCGACCTGATCCAGACCAAGGGGCGGATCGACGACCCGGATATGGAGTCGACCTTCAACATGGGGGTCGGCATGTTCGCCATCGTCTCGGCGGAGGACGCCGACCGGGCGCTGGCCTGCCTGACCGGGCGGGGCGTCGAGGCGTGGCAGGCCGGCGAGATCATCGAGGGCTCCGGCAACGTGCAGATGGTCGGCCAGCACACCCGCGGCTGACCCGGCACCGCCAGCCCGGGCAGACCGCCCGGGCCGGCGGTGATCATCCGAGTACCCGAGTGGGGCTTCACCCGAGTGGCCATCGCCGCCTAGCCTGAAGGGCACCTCAGGCACGGGGGAGGAGGGCGATGGTCGTCGCTGGGCAGCCGTACTCCGGCATGCGTGGAGTCGCCGCCGTGCCGTCGTACGTGGTCATGCAGCCCACCACCCTCTGCAACCTGGACTGCGTCTACTGCTACCTGCCCCACCGGGCCGTGGACCGGCGGATGCCCGTGCCGGTCGCGGCGGCGGTGGCCGCTGCGGTACGGCCCTGGGCGGCGACCGGGCGCTTCTCCGTGGTCTGGCACGGTGGCGAGCCGCTGGCGGCCGGGCGGGAGCACCTGGCGGCGCTGCTGGCCACGTTCGAGGGGACGGTCGAGCACCATGTGCAGACCAACGCGACGCTGATCGACGACGCCTGGTGCGAGTTCTTCGCCGCGCACCGGATGCGGGTGAGCGTGAGCGTGGACGGCCCCCGCAGGCGCAACTCCGACCGGGTCACCCGGGCCGGGCAGCCGGCGTACGACCGGATTCTCCGGGGGGTGACGGCGCTTCGCCGGCACGGTCTGCCGTTCTCCGCCCTGGCGGTGGTCTCCCGGCCGGAGCCGGGTCTGGCCACCGAGTTGTACGACTACTTCCTCGACCTCGGTTGCGACGTCCTCGGTATCAACATCGAGGAGGCCGAGGGGGTCAACACCCGCAGCAACGCCCATCCGCCCGGGGCGGTGACCGGGTTCTGGGCCGAGCTGGTGGCGGCCTGGCGGCGGGCACCCCGGATCCACCTGCGGGAGATCGAGTGGTCGTTGCGGTACGCCGCCGCCGTGCTGGACGGCAGCTCGGACGAGGTGCTGCCGAGACAGTTGGATCCGATCCCGACGATCGGCCACGACGGCTCGGTGACCCTGCTCTCACCGGAACTGGCCGGTTTCAGCCACCCCCGGTACGGCGACTTCAGCAGCGGCAACGTCCTGGCGAGGCCACTGGCCGAGATCCTCGCCGACGCGGCGGCCACGCCCTGGGTGCAGGAGTTCCTGACCGGGGTCGAGGCGTGCCGGTCGGAGTGTCCCTATTTCGGGTTCTGCGGGGGTGGCCACGCCGCCAACCGGTACTTCGAGCACGGGCGGTTCGACGGTACGGAGACCGAGCACTGTCGCAACAGCAAGATCCGTCTACTGGAGGGAGTGTTGGAGCATGCCCGAGAACACGAGCCGGGAGCCGCACGGTGAGACCGGCCACCGGGCGGCGCCCCGCGTGGGCGGGGAGCAGCCGGGTGGCATCGCCGACCGGGTACACCGCGCCGCGTCGGGACTGACCGCCCTGCTCTACGAGGCTGAGCAGGCACGACGGCTCCGGTCGGAGACGGCGGGAGGCGATGGCGCCAGCGCGGTCTGCGCATGGAACCACTTCGAGAACATCCCGACGTTCTACAACTGGAACAACCGACCACGGTAAGTACCGCAGACAGTCAAATCGGACAACACGCCGAGCCGGACCAGGTTGCCCGGCAGGCCGGGATCGGCAGCGTCGCGCGGACGGCGAAGGGTCGCGCGGGCAGCAAACGTCCGACCAGGGTCCCGCCAGCCGGTCATGTCACTGACCGTGGGCAGGTCCCTGGCCGTCAACTGTCACGCCGACGCCCGGTACTACACCTGAGCACGCGGGCATTGCCGCGTGCTCAGGTGACCGGATGGTCAGCGGGTCGGACGTCCCCAGGAATCCAGGTCGTCGTCGGCGTCATGATCCTCGTCATCGTCGTCGACATACTCTTTGTAGTCGTCGTCGAAGTCTCGGTCCGACTTGCCGCTGCCGCCGAGTTCTCGCTGCAAGGCGGCGAGGTCGGTGTTCGGGGAGTGGTACTTCAGCTCCCGGGCCACCTTTGTCTGCTTGGCCTTAGCACGGCCGCGCCCCATGGCTCGACCCCCTCGCACAGAATTCGGGGCAGCCCGAAGGCGGGCCCCGATGACGTCAGGCATCTCTCGTGGCTCTTACGGTACATGGGGATGCCCAGGTTCGGCACCTCGGGTTACCGTCGGCCGCTGCTGCGCGTCGTGCTCATTGCGCAGTGAGCGGGCCGCCACGAAGTGTACCGGGTAAGGGGCGTACGCCGGGACTGGCCGTGACGGCCCGGGCCGTGTGCCCGGTCACCCCCCGGCGGCGCCCCCGACGCCCGGCGGAGGCCCGCGTCCCGGTGGGATGCGGGGGCCGACGACGACCACATCCCACCGGTCCGTACGCGGTACGGCACCCGGGCTGCCACGCCCGCTCGGAGCCTCCGCCCGGGGCGCCTCAGGGGGGCGGGTTCAGCGCAGGTGGATCGTGCGCAACCGGCCGACCTCAGCCATCCGCCGCTCGGCGAGCCGGTCGGCGGCAACCGCCGGGGGTACCCCCTCGGCGTCGGCCAGCCGGAGGATCTCCCGGGTGGTGTCGAAGATCCGGGTGGCCCGGAGCTTGGCCCGTTCGAAGTTGAAGCCCTCGATCTCGTCGGCCACCTGGATCACCCCACCGGCGTTGACCACGTAGTCGGGCGCGTAGAGGACGCCCCGGTCGGCGAGCAGCTTCTCGATCCCCGGGTGGGCCAGCTGGTTGTTCGCCGCACCCGCCACGATCCTCGCCCGCAGGGCCGGCACCGTGTCGTCGCTCAGCGCGCCGCCGAGCGCGCACGGGGCGTACACGTCGAGGTCCGCGCCGACCAGGGCGTCCGCGTCTGCCACCAGGTCCACCTGGGGGTACGTCCGCCGGGCCCAGTCCAGCGCCCGCTCGTTGACGTCGGTGGCCACCACCGACGCGCCGTCGTCGATCAGGTGCCCGGTGAGGTACTTGCCGACCTTGCCCAGCCCGGCGACGCCGACCCGGCGTCCGGCCAGCGTCGGCGAGCCCCAGACGTGCTCGGCGGCGGCGCGCATGCCCTGGAAGACACCCCAGGCGGTGAGGATCGAGGAGTCCCCCGCCCCGCCGTGCTCGACACTGCGGCCGGTGACGTAACGGGTCTCCCGGGCGATCACGTCCATGTCCGCCACGTAGGTGCCGACGTCGCAGGCGGTGTAGTAACACCCGGCGAGCGATTCCACGAACCGGCCGTACGCACGCAGCAGCGGCTCGGTCTTGATCTGCTCCGGGTCACCCCAGATGACCGCCTTGCCGCCACCGAGGTCCAGCCCGGCGAGGGCGTTCTTGTACGCCATACCCCGGGACAGGTCGAGTACGTCGGCGAGTGCCTCGTCCTCGGTGGCGTACGGGTAGAAGCGGGTACCACCGAGCGCCGGGCCGAGCGCGGTGGAGTAGATCCCGATGATGGCCCGCAGTCCGCTCTGCTTGTCCTGGCAGAAGACGACCTGCTCGTGCCCGGTGTCGGATGAGTCTGCGGAGGTGGCGAAGACGCCCATGGCTGCTCCTGGGTGGGGGTGCGTCCTTGTGGGACGCGAACCTGACGGATCGCCGGCTGGGTGTTGCCGGTGCTGCCGAGCCTAATATCGACCCCGTTGTCCCGGCGTCTGTGGCCCGCTGGCGCAGGTCCGATCGGGCCGCTGAGAGCGACCGGGTCATCTTTCATGGGAGGATCGCGCCGTGCCGTCGCTCTTCGCTTCATACCTGCGCGTGTACGAGCCGTTGACCGCTTTCGACCGGGAACGCCAACTCTTCTGGCGCCGGTACGTCAGTGAGGGGCGGGCGGTCGCGCCGCTCGACGGGCCGGGGCGGCAGCGCACCGCGATCATCGAGGCGCTGGGTGCCGGCTGGACCCGGCTGCCCGACCTGCCGGACGAGGCGTACGTCCTGGAGACCGACGACACCCTGCTGGTCTGCCCGTGGAACCTGCGGATCCGGGTGGCCGAGGCGGCGTTGAGCGCGCGCGACGGCGTACCACCGGTGCTCGCCGACGCGTTCGTGCCACCGACCCTGGCCGGGCAGGCCAAGGAGGCGGTCGAGGACTGGCGCAGCGGGGCCCGGGTGCTGGAGCACGGGGTGCCCCGGCTGCACGAGCAGATCGCCACCTGGGGGGTACCGCTGCGCTGGTTCGTCTTCGTGGATCCGAAGGAGCGGGAGCTGGTGACCGCGCCGGGGCGGCGGGTGCTGCGCTACCGGACGGAGATCTCCAAGGCCCGGCGGCGGGCTTCCCGGGGGCTGTCGGTACTGCGCAAGTCCGTCGGGGACGCGCCGATCACCGAGGCGGTCGAGGAGGGGGCGCGGTGGCTGGAGGAGTTCCACCCCCGCTCCATGGTCGAACTGGACTACGGCGGCCTGGTCGACCTGCTGTCGGACGAGACGTTGGCGGCCGACGACTCCCCGGAGTTGGTCGCGGCCGGATTGGCCGGGCTCGCCGATGGTGACGCTGACGTGGCGTCACGCGCGTATGAGCAGCTCGTCGCGCGGTGGCGGGCGATCCAGCTACTGGAGCGGTGCAACTAAGGACAAATCTGGCGTTATGCCCCCGCCAAGGTGAAGATGGTTCGTAGCTATTGCGTCACGAACCGTGATCATGAGTCCGAATAAGGTGGAATCTGGCATAGAAAAGTCGTATAAATCGGTCATGGTTCATCCGTCCATCCAGGGACGTTCGGCCGTTCGGCCCATGTCGGACATCGGGGACTAGCCGGACCATGGGAGACGCGTCGGCCGGCGGGACCCCGGCCGATGTCTATAGGTACCTTTGGAGGAGTGACCGATGGCATCGCGTACGCATGAACCAGAGCCGCTACTGACACCGGCCGAGGTGGCGTCGATGTTCCGTGTCGACCCGAAGACCGTGACCCGGTGGGCCAAGGCCGGCAAGCTCAGCGCGATCCGTACGCTGGGTGGCCACCGCCGGTACCGCGAGTCTGAGGTTCGCGCCCTGCTGCAGGGTCAGATTCCCCAGCAGCGCCAAGGGGACTGAGGACCGCTCCAGTCGAACGAGCCTCGAACAGGGGCGGAGGAACTGCTCAGGCAGCCTCCGCCCCTGATTCGTTCCCGGGTCCGGACGCCGGCAGGTCGTCCTCACCCGGGCAGCGTGATCCGGATGCCCACCGTGCCTCCGGTGCCCCGGCGCAGCCGGCTACCGAGCAGGCTCAGCCGGCCCATCAGGCGGTACTTCTGTTTCAGCAACTGGCGTACCCGGTCCGAGCCGGCCCGGTCCAGGACCGTGGCGTGCCCGGGTACCGCGTCACCGTGCGGCCGTCCCCGCACGTCACAGGGAGCGACGGTGACCTCGCCGCTCCGCCGGATCCGCTTCACCTTCCCCGCGTCCGCAGCCGACCACGCGGCCAGCGCACCCCCGTCCGCGACCACCCAGACCGGGGTCGGCACCGCCCGCCCGTCCCGGCGGAACGTGGTCAGCAGGATGTACTTCTCGGCAGCGAGCCGGTCGACGTCGGTCATCTGGCAAGAATATGGCCGTGCCGAGGCGCCGGAGGTACGGATAGCGTCACCGGCATGAACGGCGAAACAGCGTCACCGGTATGAACGGTGAACCACGGATCGGCGACGTCTTCGGCGAGCTGCTGCGGGACGCGTGGGCGGTGGAGACCGGGATCGGCCCCCGGCCACTGGTCGGCGGGCGGCTGCCTCGGCCCGTCATCGAGATCATCGAACGGGACGACGGGCTGATCAACGGCGCCCCGGCCGCGCACTACCTGGCCGGTCCGGAGCACTGGCAGCCGTACGACCACCGGGCCGTGGACCGGGTCCGGGGCGCGGCCCTGGACATCGGCGTGGGCGGCGGGCGGATCGCGCTACGGCTCCAGGAGCTGGGGGCACCCGTCACCGGGCTGGACGTCTCGGCGGGTGCGCTGGCGGTGTGCCGGCGCCGGGGCGTACGGGACCTGGTGCACGCCACCGTCGACGCGCACGCCGGCGACGGCCGGCGCTACGACACGTTCCTGCTGCTCGGCAACAACCTCGGGTTGATCGAGGGGCAGGACCGGGCGCCGGTCTTCCTCGCCGCACTGGCCGCGATGGCCCGGCCGGGAGCGCAGATCATCGCGCACGGCACCGACCCGTACGGCACCACGGATCCGGTGCACACCGGCTACCACGAGCGCAACCGGAGGTCGGGTCGGCTCGGCGGCCAGTTGCGGCTGCGGCTGCGTTACCGGGAGCTGGGTACCGACTGGTTCGACTACCTGGTCTGCACGCCGGACGAACTGGCCGGACTGGTCCAGGGCGCCGGCTGGCGACTGACCGACGTGGACGACGCCGACGCACCGTACTACCTGGCGACGTTACGGCTGGAGGGTTGATGGAGGCGACACTGGTCCGGGTCAGCAAACGGCTCTCCCGGGTGCTGCGGCACGCGCCGGAGAGCGTCGGGATCAGCCTCGACCCGCACGGTTGGGTACCCGTCGACGACCTGCTCACCGCGCTGGCCCGGCACGGTGCGACGGTCAGCGTCGAGCAGTTGCACGAGGTGGTGGCGGGCAACGACAAACAGCGGTTCGCGCTGCGTACCGGGGCGGACGGAGTGACCTGGATCCGGGCCAGTCAGGGGCACTCGGCCCGGGTCGGGGTGGATCTCGGGCTGGCGCCGGTCGCTCCACCGGAGGTGCTCTACCACGGCACCCCGACGGTGAACGTGACGTCGATCATGGCCACCGGCCTGCACCCGGGAAGACGGCAGCACGTACACCTCTCGGTCGACGTGCCCACGGCACTGGCGGTGGGGCGGCGGCGCAGCGGGACGGTGGCGGTGCTGACCGTACGCGCCGGTCTGATGGCCGCCGCCGGTCACGTCTTCCATCGCAGCGCCAACGGCGTGTGGCTGACCACGACGGTGCCGGCGCAGTTCATCCGGCACTGAGCGGTCGGCTGGTCCCCGAGTGTTAACAAGGGCCCCTTCCTCTACCGAAAACGTTAAGAAGGGGCCCTTCCTTACGGTCAGACCTCGACGGTGGGGGTGGTGGAGGTGGGCGGCAGGCCGCCGTCACCGTCGACCACCTCGTCGGGGGTGCCGTCCTCGTCCAGGTCGGACATGGTGATGTCCACCGTGCCGTCACCGTCGATGTCGAACTGGAACAGGTCGGCCTTGCCGTCGCCGTCGGTGTCCGACACCCAGACATCGGTACGGCCGTCGTTGTTGGTGTCCGCACGCAGCAGGTCGACCCGGTCGTCACCGCGGGTCTCCACGGTCTCACCGGTGTTGTTGCCCGGTACCTCGCTCATATCCAGTGGCCCTTTCCTCGGCTTCGAAGCGGCTCGACGCAAAGCGGTCAACCCCCGCAGTACCCGCATACGCTAGGGCCCCATGCGTGCCATCGCGAACGTTCCTGCATAGGGTCGCCACCATGAACGATCGTTTTGTCGTCGTCGGCGCCGGCACAATGGGCCTCGGCATTGCGTACGTGGCGGCGGGGGCCGGTTTCGCCGTCGACCTGGTGGAGGTCGACCCCGGTCGGGCGGAGGCCGCCACCGACCGGCTCAACGGGCTCTGGGACCGGGCGGTCGAGCGGGGCAGGACCACCGCCGACCAGACGGCGGCGGCCCGGGACCGGCTGACCCTGCGGGCCGGGCTGGACGAGGTCGGCACCGGTCCGCAGGTGATCGTCGAGGCGGTGCCGGAGCGGCCCGACCTCAAGCGGACCGTACTGCGCGCCGCCGAGGAACTGGCGCCGGCGCTGCTCGGCACGAACACCTCCAGCATCCCCATCGGCGAGCTGGCCGGTGGACTGGAGCGGCCGGACCGCTTCCTCGGGCTGCACTTCTTCAACCCGGTCTGGACCATGGCCCTGCTGGAGATCGTGGTCGGGCCGGCCACCGCGCCGGGTACCACCGACGCGGCCGTCGCGCTCGCCGGCCGGCTGGGCAAGGACCCCGTCGTGGTACGCGACCTGCCCGGCTTCGCCACCTCCCGGCTCGGCGTGACGCTCGGCCTGGAGGCGATCCGGATGGTCGCTGACGGGGTGGCCAGCCCGGCGGACATCGACAAGGCGATGGTGCTCGGCTACCGCCACCCGGTCGGCCCGTTGGAGTTGACCGACCTGGTCGGGCTGGACGTGCGGCTCGACATCGCCCGGACCCTCCAGGCCGCGTACGGCGACCGGTTCGCGCCGCCGCCGCTGCTGGAGGAGATGGTGGCGCAGGGCCGGCTCGGCAAGAAGTCCGGGCAGGGCTTCTACCGCTGGGAAGGCGGGGCCAGGCGGTGACCGGGCTGCGGATCGAGGAACACCCGGACCGGCTGGTGGTGACCCTGGACCGGCCGGAGAAGCGCAACGCGATCGACGCCGACCTGGTGGCCGAGCTGCACGGGGTCTGCGCCGAGCTGGAGGCCCGGCCCCGGCTGCTCCTGCTGACCGGCGGGACGGCGGGGATCTTCGCCGGCGGGGCGGACATCGGCCAACTCCGGGACCGGGGCCGGCTGGACGCCCTCGCCGCCATCAACGCCGGGGTCTTCGCCCGGATCAAGGCCCTGCCGCTGCCGACCGTGGCCGCCGTGGACGGCCCCGCGCTCGGTGGCGGCGCCGAACTGGCGTACTCGTGCGACCTGCGGGTCTGCACCGCCCGGGCGTTCTTCGGCCAACCCGAGGTCCGGTTGGGCATCATCGCCGGTGCCGGGGCCACCCACCGGCTGCCCGCCCTGGTCGGTGAGGCACGGGCCAAGGAACTGCTCTTCACCGGCCGGCGGGTGGACGCCGCCGAGGCGCTGCGGATCGGCCTGGTCAACCGGGTGGTCGAGGAACCGGACGGGCTGCTGCCGACCGCCCACGAACTGCTCGACGAGATGGCGAAGGGGTCCACGCTGGCCCTACGGCTGACCAAGCTGGCCGTGGACGCACCCGCCGCCGCCCACCCCCACCTCGACCTGGTCAGCCAGGCGGTGCTCTTCGAGGACGAGGAGAAACGGCGGCGGATGACCGAGTTCCTGGAACGTCGCAGGTCACGTTGAGTGCCAGGTGGCGGGCCGGACTCCGGCCCGCCACCTGGGAATTCACCGCCCGGCGTACGGGTCGACCTGGCCGGAGGCGGTCCGCACCTGGTCGGCCACCCCGTCGGCGTCGGTGTCCCGCAGCCACAGGTCGGGGCGCCCGTCGAAGTTCTGGTCGAACGTGCTGCTGTCCGCCCGACCGTCGTGGTCGAGGTCCAGCCGGACCGCGTCGACCCGACCGTCACCGTTGCGGTCGTCGAGGACCGCGTCGACCGAACCGTTGTCGTCGTAGTCCCGCAGCATCGCGTCCAGCCGGTGGTCGCCGTCGGTGTCGACGTACGTGGCGTCGGCGAAACCGTCGCCGTCCGCGTCATGTTGCAGCAGGTCGACGTGCCCGTCCCCGTCCAGGTCGGTGCTCACGTCGACCGAGCCGTCCATCCGGTAGGTGACCACGGAGTGCGGATCGGCCAGGAACGGATCCGGTTCCGGACCGGCAACCGGGCCGGGCCCGGACTCTCCGGGGCCGCTGCCGTCGCCGACCAGCATGAGATCGCTGAAGTCGCTCATTGGGGGTGTCCTTCCGGTTGCTGGCCGTTCGCCAGGACGGTACGACCGGACCGGACGGCCCCGGATCCCGGAAACGTGCCAGTCCACCGGGTCAGTGCCGGATCTGCACTCCCGCGTCGGCGAGTGCCGTGATGACCTGCACCGACTCGCCGAAGCCGATGATGAGGACGGCATCCGCGCCGTACGCCTTGATCTCCTGGGCGCCTGTGCTGAAGTCGACCTTGGGGGCCGTGGCGTCGGCCGGCGGCTCGTAGGTCAGCAACTTGACCCGGTCCGCCCCGATGCCGGCCCGTTCCAGTTCGCCCCGCACGTTGGCCTGGAGACCCTCACCGTACGAGTCCTTGCGGGCCACCAGCACGATCTTGTGTGGGCCGTCGCGGAGGATGACGTCGGCGAGTGCCCGGCCCTGGAGGTTGTCCGGCGGGGCGGTACGGAAGAACATCCCCTTGTCCTCCACGGTGCTCAACCCGCCGTCGGTGCTGGAGGGGGAGAAGAGGACCAGACCGGCGTTGACCACGTCGGGCAGCACGGCACGGGAGACGCCGGAGGCGGCGGCACCGATAATCACGGGCACCCCGCCGGCCACGTGCCGGGCCACGGTGGCCTTGGCGACCTGCGGGCTGGTGCCGTCGTCGCCGTCGATCCAGACCACCGGCTCGCCGAGCACACCGCCGGCCCCGTTGATCTCCCGCAGCGCCAGGGCGACACCGGCCGCCAGCGGCGGGTAGGCCAGGGCGAGGTCACCGGTCTTCGGCAGCAGCCCGCCCAGCTTCAGCGGGGAGCCGTCGCTGCGGTCGCTCTTGCCGGGACGGGCCTTCTTGCCCTTGGGCGGGGTCTTGGTGCTGGCCGCCGACTCGTCGCCGGCGCCGACGAACTCGGTCTTGGCGTCGTTGAGCTTGCCGTTGTCGAAGTGCAGGGTGGCGTAACTGGCGGTGGCCGGCTCCCCGACGTCGGTGAAACCGGCCCGGGTCAACGTCACACCGCGGTACTCGATGTCCATGCCACTGCGGGCGAGCTGGAGACAGGTCGCCACCCGGTCGCAGCGCCGGCCCTGGTTGGACACGCCGTTGATCTGCGCGGCGATGTCGGCGGGGCGGGTGGACCCGGCGAGCTGTGCGGCCAGGGCGCTGATCACCACCGCGTCGTACGTCTCTCCGGCGTAGAGGTAGTCGTTGATCTTCGGGTCGACCGACCGGATGCGGTTCTTGAAGTCCTCGGAGAGCGGGGTGAGCGGGGTGGTGCCCTTCATCCCGTCGATCAGGTCGACCCGGTCCTTGATTTCGGCGGCGAACGAGTTCTGCATGTTGCCGTCGGTACCGTAGAGCCGGACCTGTGGAGCCTGGGCCGGTTCGGCCCCCTTCTCCGTCCCACACCCGGTGATGCCGAGCATGAGGGCCGCGCAGGCGGCCAGGGCAGCGCCGCGTGAGCCGCGTGATCCGAGCATGGTCGTCCTTCCTCCCCGAAGGTCCGCTGCGCACATTAGCGTGATCCCGCCCGTTACTTCGACCGTGTCGGCGGTTGAATCCGCTATCAGCCAGCGACGGTTACTCACCGTTGCCCGAGTGTCGGTGCCGGTGGTTGCTTGACGTGACGGCATACCCTTCGCCACGTGACGGACGTACCCCAGGAGACGCTGGACGACGCGACCGCAGTGCTTCACTCGGCGCTCTCCGGTGACAGTGAGGCCGTGGTCGGCACGTTCGACGCGGTGGTGGACCGGTCCGGCGTGGTCGGGGCGTACGACGTGGCCTGGTGCCTGGCCGCGACGATGGTCCCGGACGATGTGCCCCGGGGCGCGTGGACCCTGGACTTCCCCGGCATCGACCAGGCGGCTTACGACACCCGTTGGGTGGCCCGGTTCGTCAGCGCGTACGCCAACCGGGACGCCGACACCGGCGAGGCGCTCTTCGGCGCGGCCATCGCCGACGGTCGGCTGCCGGACTGTCTGCTCACCCTGGCCGGTTCGGTGGTGGCCACGCTGCGCAGCCGGACGGACTGACCCCCGTGGCCGGACCGGTCGGTCGGCCCGGCCACCCGGTGCGGGTCAGAAGGCGTGGTACGAGACCAGCGACCCGTACTGGTAGCTGCTGTTCGAGAAGCGGACCACGAAGTTGACGCCGTCCCGCACGTTGGTCGCCGCGACCCGCCAGCCCGAGTTCGCCGGCAGGTAGGTCCAGTAGTTGCAGTTGTTGGTCTTGTCGATGAACACCACGCACGCGTACGTGCCGTAGGTGCTGGCGTTGCGGACGTTGATGTCCCCACAGCGGGTCGTCGTCCGGTACGGGCCGGACTGCCCACCCCAACCGCCCACCTGGAAGTAGTCCCGGACCGCGCCGCCGTAGCAGGTGGTCAGGGTGCCGACCTGGTTGTCCGCCGAACCGGCGGGTGCAGCCACCGCCGGCAGGGTGGCCACCGGGGCGGTCGGTAGCGTCGGTGCGGTGGGGGCCGCCACCGCAGGGGCGGCCAGGGCGGTTGCGAACAGCGCCACGCTGGTGGTGACCACCAGGCGGCCCATGGGCAGTGACATTCCAGCCTCCGAGCGAGTTGACCAGCCCCCGTGACGGATCTCTGACGCAGAGTGGCGAGCATACTGATCAATATGTCCCGGCGCTGCCCCGAACCAGGTCGGGAGCGGGTGTGATAGCTCTTGGAGCATGTCGGACGCGATGCTCGCCAGGGTGCGCAAGCTGCTGGCCAAGGCGGAGGATCCGGCGTGCAGCCCGGCCGAGGCAGCCCTCTTCACCGCAAAGGCCACCGAACTCATCGCCCGGTACGGCGTGGACCGGGCACTGCTCGCCGCGCGGGACCCGGCCACCGACCCGGTCGGCGACCGCACGGTCGGCATCATCGCGCCGTATGCCCTGGACAAGGCAGGACTGCTCGCCGCCGTCGCGGATCCGCTGCGCTGCCGCTGCGTACGGCGCCGGGACCGGACCGGGTACACCATGCACCTGTTCGGCTTCGCCAGCGACCTTGAGCGGGTGGAGCTGCTCTTCACCTCGCTGCTGGTCCAGGCGGCCCACGGCATCGCCGGTGCGGAGGTACCCCGGGGCGAGCACCCGGCCGCGTTCCGGCGGTCCTGGCTGGCCGGGTTCGCCCGGGAGGTCGGTGCTCGGCTACGGACGGCCGAGGAGTGCGCCGCCGCCCGCCCGGCCGGTATCTCCGTGGCGCTGGTCCTGGCGGACCGGTCGACCCGGGTCGACCGACGGCTCGCCGAGGTCTACCCCCGGCTGCGTCCCGCCGCCGCCCGACGGCTGGTCGGCGGTGGACTGGCGCAGGGCGCCGCAGCCGGCCGACGAGCCGATCTCGGCGGCACCGGTCTGCGCGCCGGTTCCCCGGGGAAGCTGGGTCCGTCCCGCTGACGGCCCGTCAGGAGATCGGGGGGTGTTGCGCGGCGGCGACCGAGGCGGAGTACCGGGACAGCAGTTCGTGCCAGCCGGCGGTGAGCGCCTGCCGGTACCCCTCGGCAGCCTCGCCGTGTCGTTCGAAGTGCCGGTGTTCGACCCGTACGCTGGTCAGCTCGGGGCCCTCCTCGACGAAGGTCACCTCCACCTCGCTGGCACGTGCGGGATTCGGGACGGGTACCCGGTCCGGGCCGATCTGCCACGTGAAGACGAGCAGTTCCGGCGGTTCCCAGGTGAGCACCCGCCCCCAGTCTGTTCGGAAGCCGTACGGGCCTATCTCGTAGAGCATGCCACCGGCGTGCGGTTCCATGCCGAGATCCGCCAGCGCGTCCGGTCCGGACCAGGTGTACTCCCGCACCCACCACTCGGCGAGCGCGCCGGAGAACACGGCGAACGCCTGGTCGGCGGTCGCCGGGACCAGGAGGGTGCTGCGCAGCGAGTACTGGTCGGCCTCCTGATGGATGTCGGCCGGATCGACGATCTCCTGTCCCATAGGCCCGGACCATACCGCCCGCTGCCAAGCTGTGCAGCTTCCAGGACGGCCACGGGACAAGTTGTCCGATTGAGAGCGCTGCCGGCCCGGGTTGTTCACCGGTATCCGGTGGTCAGGCGGCGGAATGTGCGCTTGCGGCGTCCCCATGGCCGGAGGTGCGTCGGTGGGGCCTCCTGGGTCGCCCGGTTGGGGGAGAGAGATGCTGATGTCGGGGGAAGTGGCGCTGTCGCTACTGCGGCCATCGGATGCGGCCGCTCCGGGCTGAACTCGGCTCGTCGAGCAGCAGCAGCGGCCGGGCGCAATCAGGACCCGGTCAGCTCCTGCGCGACCTGCGCGGCCGGCGCGGGATCGGTCAAGATCGTGTAGTGGTTGCAGTCCGGGATCAGGCAGGCTGTGATGGCGCTCTGCTGCGTCCACTGGTCAACCAAGGACTGCGACACCATCCCCGGTTCCTGGCCGAGCATCCCGCGCGGTGCGTACAGCAGACGGGCGGGCAGCCGCAGTGACCGCAGATCGGCGCCGAACGAAGCGGCGTTGACCAGCAGGTCGCGGCCGTCGGCTGCCACGGCCTGCGGGTTGACCCGGGAGCGGATGGACCCCGGCTCGCCAGCGATGTCGTAGCGGACGTACGCCGCCAGATCGTCGTTCCAAGCCGCCGCCAGGGCCGGATGGTTCTGGAAGAACTCGAGGTAGGCGTGTTCGGAGGGAAAGGTCGTTTTCAGCCGGGCGATAGCCGGGCCCACAGTTGCTTCCAGCAGCGCGGCCGGGTCGGCGCCGGCGGGAACCGGCAGCGGTAGGCCACCGTCGATCAGGACCAGGCGGGAGAACATCCCGGGAAACCGTGCGGCGGCCCGCAGTGCCGCATACGCGCCCATGGACTGCCCGGTCAACACCAACGGCGTACCTATCTGTTTGGCGACGGCTGCGAGATCCTCGGCGTGCTGGTCCATGCCGAACGGGCCGGGCAGATCGGCACTTCCGCCCCGGCCGCGCAGGTCCACGGCGATCAATGTCCAGTCGGCCGGCATCGCGCGGGCCACCGCCACGAAGGACATCGCGGACGCCGTGATGCCGTGGGCCGCCAGCACGACCTTGCCGTCGTGGGATTCCGCCGGCCCGAACCGCAGCGCGTGCAGCCGGCCAGAGCCATCCGAAGTGGCGATCTCGGTAGAGCGCATGTTCAACCTATCTCTCCTGGCGAGCTGGCCCGGGAATCCGGTCCATGTTCGGCTGGGCGGGAGCCGGGTGACGTCGGCGAGCGGTCGACGTCACCCGGCGGAGTACGGAACGGAGGTGGGGCACCGGCGTGTTACGGCACCAGCGTGTTACGGCGCACGTCGGACCAGGTCCGAGTGTCGGTGCAGATGCCGCAGGAGGGGCCATAGAACTGCGTGCGGGCTTCGGCGTCGTCCATCAGGTGGAAGCGGAACCAGGCGGTGGTGGGCGCGGCGAACGGTCCAGGGTCGCCCACGATGGTGAAGTGGTCGGCGCCCCTGACCTCGCCGTAGATCGCCGGAATGTGGTCGGCGTCGTCGTAGAAGGCCTGCACGAGGACGGGGAAGACGATGCTGTCGTACTGCCCGGCCATCAGGAACGCCGGGACGTGGACGTCGTCGATGTCGGCCAGTGGGCCGGGCTGGATCGGAATGATGGTGTCGATCCGTGGGTCGGCACCGACCACGATGGCCGCGGCGCCACCCTGGGAGTGGCCGGCGGCGCCGATGCGCCCCAGGTCCACCTGGCGGTAGAAGATGCTGGCCGGGTTGTTGTCGGCCTGGGTCAGGGCGTCGATGCCGGCGCGCATGGAGATACCGAGGTTGGATGTGGGGGTGTTGGCGGCCGAAACGATGAAGCCGTGGCTGGCCCAGTGCAGCAGCAGGTCGCGGTAGACCAACGGCAAGGCGCCCGTGCCGTTGCCCCAGACGATCACAGGATGGCGTCGGGAACTAGCTGCGATGTCGCGGGGGTAGTAGAGGGTGTTGACCACACCCACCTGCACAGCGGTTGCGTAGGGCCCGGGCGTGCCCCAGTCGCCGTTGACCGAGGGAAAGGCCAACCCTTCGGCTGAGGCCTGAGCTGAGACCGGAGGCCCGGCCGACAGCAGGGCGACAGCGGCAAGCACGGCCGCGGAGAGAACGGACCTGAGCCGGAGGGCCGGCCGCAAAGTGCGAGACATGTTTCCTCCTCGCTACGGGGGGATGAACGAATCGTGAAGGTTCACCCCGCCCGCTGTCAGTCCGCACTTGCGGCAACGATTGACCGACCGGTTTGGGCAATGTAACGATCCCGGGATGCCGGACCTGCATGATCAGATGGCCCGCCGGCTTGCCGACCTCACCCGCGACATCGTCGACCGATGCGCTGCCGAGGTGCCCTTCTACCGAAGGCTTTCAGCGGAGACGCTCGATGGCCAGGTCAGCCAGTCAGTGACGGCGGTCTTGGGTCTTTTCCTGAAACTGCTGAGGAACCCTGGTGCACTGCGCCCAGCCGACGCGACCTGGGTGGTGGAGTTGTCGGCCCGCCGGGCCCGGGACCATCTGCCGCTGGAGGCGGCGCTCACGGCCTACCTGATCGGTGCCGAGGTCTGGTGGCAGGCGGTGACCGAGCTGGCTGCCCCGGATGACCTCGCCGAAGCGGGCACGCGCCTGCTGGACGGCCTGTCTACCGCGATGCCCGCCGTGGTGCTGGCTCACCTTCAGGCCCGGGAGGACCTTCGCAGCGAGGCCAAGAGAGTCCGGCGCGAACTGCTGGCCGCGTTGCTGAACGGCCAACGTCACCAGGGTCCGGCGCAGGCGGCGGGCATCGAGATAGGACAGCGGCACACGGTGCTCATGGTGAGGTTCTCACCCCGCCAGCCAGATTCACTGGTACAGGCGGCGCTGGACGCCCACACCGGCACGCCGGTCCTCATGGACCCTACCGACGGCATCGTCCTTCTGCCTGCCGGAACCGTTCCGGAATCCCTGGTCGCCGACCTGCGGGAGGCACTCGATACCACCGTGCTGGCCGCTGCCGCTGACGCCGGCACTCCCGCCATGATCCCGGAGGCTGCCGCGGAGGCACGAGAGGTGATCGAGCTTCTCGGCAGGCTGGGCCGCCCATCGGGCCTCTACCGGTTCGACGACGTGCTCGTGGAATACCAGCTCGCTCGTCCCGGAGCCGGGCTGAGACGGCTGGCAGCCAAACTCGACCCGCTCACCGACCACCCCTACCTGCTGCAAACACTGCAAAGCTTCGTCCACCATGGCCACAATCGCCGCCAGACCGCCCTTGCCCTGCACATCCACCGCAACACGCTGGACTACCGGCTGCAACGCATCACGGCTCTGACCGGGCTCGACGTGGCCGTTCCTGCCCAGGCCCGCATGCTGGAGGCCGCGATCACAGCCAGGGACCTCCTGTGACGCAGGAGCACCACCCGGCAATCCCCGATCAACATTCGTTCCAGCCCGCGACAGGCTGGCCGCCGCCATCCCCTCCCGTGGCGCCAGAGGGAACATCATTCGCCTGGGTGAGCACAGAAGTCCGAAGAAGCACCATACGATCAGTGGTCCAGGCGTCATCGGTGCAGGACCGGCTCAGGCCCTCGTCGCTGGGCGCCCGGGGGCGCTGTGCCCCCAACACGCTCAGTAGCGTTGGAGAACCGTCGATATCCATCCCGGGTAAAAAAGGGCGGTGACCGCATATACGCAGGTCACCGCCCTTGTAGCCCGGCGAAAGGCTATGTGGCCAGGGGCGGGGTCGAACCGCCGACCTTCCGATTTTCAGTCGGACGCTCGTACCAACTGAGCTACCTGGCCGGGTGTTGCTCGGATCATGTTACCTGCCCGCCGGGCTCGCCGCCGGGAAGCCACCTGCTCCGAAACGCACAACGCCGCGCGATTACGCGCGGCGGTAGCGCTGCGGTCCTGACGGGACTTGAACCCGCGACCTCCGCCTTGACAGGGCGGCGAGCACTCCAACTGCTCCACAGGACCTTGCTCGTGCTCCGACTTGCGCCGGTCGTGCTCCGACTTGCGCCGGTCGTGCCCCCAACGGGATTCGAACCCGTGCTACCGCCTTGAAAGGGCGGCGTCCTGGGCCGCTAGACGATGAGGGCGGCCCCGCAATCATTGCACACCTGCTGGTGACAACTTCGTGCGGACTTGCTCCCATCCGGCCCCGCCGGAGGCTTCGAAAGCATACGTGATTGCAGGCCCCACGACAAAACCGGTATGGCCCACGGCGCGAAACGCCCGGTTTCCGGCTATTTGAGGCGGGTGACGCCGTACCGCTGCTTGATTGCAGCGATCATGCCCGGGCAGGCCCGCAGGGTGGCGCTCCGATCGCCCCCACCGTCGTGCAGCAGCACGATCGAACCGGGTCGGACCCGGTCGGTCACCCGCTTACTGATCACCGACGCGGTCGGCTTCGCCCAGTCCTGCGGGTCGACCGTCCAGTGCAGCGACTGCATGCCGAGTGCCTTGGCCACAGCGACCACCTCGGGGGTCCACCGGCCACCGGGCTGCCGGTAGTACGGGATCTCCACGCCGGGTACCGCCGTCCGGATCGCCTGGTTGGTGCGGGCCAGATCCGCCCGGATCTGTGCCTCCGGGCGGGTACCCAGGTCGACGTCGTGCTGCCAGCTGTGGTTGCAGAGCTGGTGACCCTCGCGGACGATCCGGACCACCAGCGCCGGATGCTGCCGCACCTTCGAGCCCACCATGCAGAAGGTCGCCTTGACCCGGGCCGCCCGGAGCTGGTCGAGCACCTTCGGAGTCCACTGGGGGTGCGGGCCATCGTCGAAGGTGAGCGCGACCCCGCGTACCCCGGTGGTGCGACGCAAACCTGGTGGAAGGGCCGTCGGAGCCGGCCGGCGCGACGTCGTCGGCCGGACCGTCGGGGCCGCAGCCGCGCTGCGGGTCGGTGTCACCGGTGGAGCTGCGGTCGCCGGAGCGGTCGCCGTGGGGCTGGCGCCGCCGGCCGCCGGCCGGGCGGACCGGTCCTGGTTGGCGCAGCCGGTCGTGGCGAGCATGAGCAGGGCCGCACCGGCCGCGATTGCGGCACGTAAGGTCATCGTCGACTCTTCCGAGAGGGGTTCGGGAAAGTGAACCCACACGCTAGTCGACCGACCCCACGGCATAGAAGCGGACAGTCAGCCCCAAATTCCCCCAGGGTCGCTCAGTCCGCCGTCGACTGCTCCAGCGAGTCGCGTACCGCCAGGGCCAACGAGACCGCCTCGGTGAGGTCCGTCGGGCGGACCACACCGGCCGGCAGGGCGTCCGCCCGCCAGCCGGGCCCGGCCGCGAGTACCAGCAACGGCCGGCGGGGCACCGTCAGCAATGTGACGAGCTGCACCGGATCGGCGGTGGCCCGGGAGTGCGACCAGATCACCACGGCCGCCGGTCCGGTCCGGCTGATCGCCTCGGTCAGCGCCTCGACCGGCACCCGGGCACCGAGCATGCGGTAGGTCACCCCGGCCTCGGCCAGCGCCGCACCCAGCGCCTCCAGCGGCAGCGAGTGCTGCTCCTCGTCGGCGCAGGAGAGCAGGATCCGGGGCGGGCCGGCAGCCTGGTTGCGCCGGGCTGCCCTGGCGAACGCCTCCGAGACGCACCGGGAGACCAGGTGTTCGACCTCGATCAGGCCGGCCGTCGCCGCGTGCCGCTCGCCGATCGCGGCGAGCACCGGACGCAGCATCCCGTCCCAGGTGGCGATCACCCCGTCGGTGGCGATCGCCGCCTCGATCGACTCGCACATCGCGGCCGAGTCGAGCCGCATGGCGGCCCGGGCCAGTCCACGGGCCGCCGGCCCGGCCCTGCCGACCGGCAGGGTGAAGCCCCCGCCGTCCCGGCTGGTGGAGACGCGGGGACGCTCCGGGACCGCCAACGGCTCGGTGGTCGACACCTCGGGGGCCCGGCGGGCCCAGCGGGCCGCCTCGGCAGGGGGCACCCCCTGTGCGGTCAGCCGGCGCATGATCTCCAGCCGGGCCAGGTCGGAGGGGGCGTACCGGCGGTGGTGGCCGGGAACGTGTTCACTCGGCCCCAGCCCGTACCGCTGGTGCCAGGTGCGCAGCGTGGTGACGGCGACGCCCAACCGGCGTGCGACCGCCCCCGCGCTCAGCGCCTCATTGCCCACCCGACCGCTCCGAAGCCTCGTCCGCCCCGGCGGGGTCGGTCGTGACGGCACCAGCGACCTCCGTCGTCGTACCGTCGTGGTGCAGCAACCGGCCCACCACCCCGACCAGCCACGGTGCGTACCGGTCGGGGCGCCGGTCCAGGTCGGCGGCCAGCTCGACCGGGTCGACCCAGCACAGGTCCGCCACCTCGGCCGGATCCGGGTGCAGCTCCTCCGGGCGGGTGAACTCACCGCGCAGGACGTGGTCGTACTCGACCTCGACCCGACCGGTGGCCGGGTCCTCGGCGCGGTAGACGTGCACCCCCACCTCGGTGAGGGGGACCGGGCCGACACCCAGCTCCTCGCGCAGCCGACGGTTGGCCGCGTCGGTCAGCGACTGGCCGGGTGCCGGGTGCCCGCAGCAGGAGTTGGCCCAGCGCAGCGGGAAGCGGGTCTTCACGGCCGCCCGCTGCTGGAGCAGCACCCGGCCGTCCGGGGCGACGAGCAGCACCGAGAAGGCCCGGTGCAACTGCCCCGGCGGCTGGTGGGCGTCGGCCACGCTGCTCGCACCGAGCGCCCGGCCGCCGTCGTCGACGAGTTCGACCAGGTGCTCCTCCCGGGAGGTGACGGTCACCGGGCACCGCCGGTGATCCGGCTGGCCGCCAGCTTGCCGGAGATCAGCACCATCGGTACGCCCACACCCGGCTGCGTGCCGGAACCCACGAAAACCACGTTGGACAGTGTGCGGTGCAGGTTGGAAGGCCGGAAAGGGCCGGTCTGGAACAGGCTGTGCGCAGCGGCGAACGGGGTGCCGGCAGCCATCCCCTGGTCGGCCCAGTCGGCCGGGGTGATGATCCGGGAGACCTCCACGCCGTCGGCGAACCCGATGTAGCCGCGCTGCTCCAGGGTGCGCATCAGGTCGTCGGCGTACCGGCGGGCCAGGTCGCCGCGCCAGTCGAACGGTGCCGCCGCCAGGTTGGGTACCGGGGCGAGTACGTAGTAGGTGTGCCGGCCGGCCGGGGCGACGGCCGGATCGGTCCGGCTCGGGTTGGTCACCAGCAGCGACGGATCGCTCATCAGCTCGCCGCGCCGGATCACCTCGTCGAAGGTGCCCTTCCAGGCCCGGCCGAAGTGGATGTTGTGGTGGGCGATCTGCGAGTACCCCTGCTTCGAGCCGACGTGCAGCACGACGCAGGACGGCGAGTAGGTCAGCCGGCGCTGGCGGGTCGGCGGCAGCAGGTCCCGGTAGGCGACCGGCAGGTCCGGGTTGAGCACCACCACGTCGGCGGGGATCCGCTCCCCGTCGACGGTCAGCACCCCGGTGGCCCGGCCGTTGGCGGTCTCCACCTGGGTCACCGTGGTGCCGTAGCGGAACTGCACGCCGTGCTTCTCCGCCGCACCGGCCATCCCCCGGGAGACCGCGTGGATGCCGCCGCGCGAAAAGTAGACCCCGGCCACCGAGTCCAGGTACGCGATGACCGCGTAGATGGCGAGCGCGTCGTGCGGCGCCAGCCCGGCGTACATGGCCTGGAAGGAGAAGATCCGCCGGGTACGCGGATCGCGGAAGAACTGGTCGATCTTGGTTTGCAACCGGCGGAACGCCCCGGTGGCCAGCAGCTTGAGCAGGTTGCCGGTGAGTAGGTCGGTCGGCGCGTCCAGGTTGCGGTCGATGAAGTCGGTCCGTTCCAGGCGCCACAGGTTGCGTGCGTAGTCGACGAAACGCAGGTAGCCGTCGGCCTCCCGGGGACCGCAGACCCGGGAGATCTCCGCCGCCATCCGGGCGGTGTCGGTGATGACGTCCAGCGTCGAGCCGTCGGGGTAGTACGCCCGGTACGCCGGGTCGAGCGGGGTCAGGTCGAACCAGTCGGTCAGCTCCTCACCGACCGCGTCGAGCGCCTCGGCGATCAGTTCCGGCATGGTCAGCACGGTGGGGCCGGTGTCGAACTCGTAGCCGTCCAGGCTCAGCCGGCCGGCCCGGCCGCCCGGCACGGGCTCGCGTTCCACCACCGTGACCTGGCGGCCACTACCGGCGAGGTGCAGCGCAGCCGCGAGGCCACCCAGCCCGGCGCCGACCACCACAACCCGATCTGTCCGTCCGGTCACGGTCCGCACGTGATCATCTCCTTCTTGCGAATGCTCATCATGACCGGCGGTGGGTGGCAGCGACAGCCAGGCCGGTCAGGGCCGACCGGGCTGTCTCGTCCATGCTGGCGGCGTCCAGAGCGGCCACCGCCTCGGCCACCCGGTCGGAGATCATCTTTTCCACCCGGTCGACCGCGCCGGTCGCGGCGACCAGCTCGGCGTACCGGTCGACCTCGTCGACGGGTACGCCCCCGTCGAGGCGCCGCAGCTCGGTGGCCTGGGCCGGGGTGGCGAGCTGGCGGGCGAGCATCAGCAGTGCGGTCGGCTTGCCGGTCCGCAGGTCGTCGCCGGCCGGCTTGCCAGTGGTGGCCGGGTCGCCGTACACCCCGAGCAGGTCGTCGCAGAGCTGGAACGCCTCGCCCACGGCCAGGCCGTACCGTGTGTAGGCGGCCACCAGCGGGGCGTCGGGCGCAGTGGCCCCGGCCAGTGCCGAGCCGAACAGCAGCGGGCGCTGGACGGTGTAGCTCGCCGTCTTGTAGCGGGCCACCCGCAGCGCCCGGTCCACCGACCAGTTCCCCGCGTCGTGCTCGCCGAGCACGTCGAGGTACTCCCCGGCGATGGCCTCGATGCGCATCTGGTCGTAGCAGCGGCGGGCGTCGAGCAGGGTGGCCGGCGGCACGGCCGTCTGGCCGAGCAGCCGGTCGGCCCAGACCAGGCAGAGGTCGCCGACCAGGATGGCGGCGGCCTCACCGAACCGGTCCGGGTCGCCGGCCCAGCGGGCGGTCAGGTGCGCGGCGGCCATCGAGCGGTGCACGGTCGGCCGGCCCCGTCGGGTGGCGGACGCGTCCAGCACGTCGTCATGCACCAGCGCGAAGGCGTGCAGGAGTTCGAGGGCGGCGAGTGCGGGTAGCACCGGTGGTAGCGGCACCTCCCCGCCGACGACCCCGCGCCACCCCCAGTAGGCGAAGGTCGGCCGGAGCCGTTTGCCGCCGGCCAGCACGCAGTCGTGGGCGGTCCGGGCGAAATCGTGCAGCGCCGGGTCGACCTCGGCGAGCGACGCCACCTCGGTGGTCAGGAAGTCTCCCAGTGTCTCGTCTACTGCCCGGACCAGATCCCGGGTAAAGGCGGCGAGAACTTCGCGGACCGGGTCGTCGGCGTCCACCGGCCGAACCGGCGCCACGCGGGGCGCGTTACCCGCAACTGCGTCGTTGGCCATGTGGCCGAGCGTACCCTAGGGTTACGAGTTGCGTCGATTGGTGCGTCGATTGAGGAGGGTCGGTGGACACGGATCTCGCCGCTGCCTATGACCGTTGCCGTGACCTGCACAAACGTCACGGTCGCACCTACTATCTCGCGACCAGGCTGCTCCCCGCCTGGAAACGACGGCACGTACATGCGCTCTACGGCTTCACCCGCCACGCCGACGAGATCGTCGACCGCACCGAGGACCTCCCCCCGGCTGAGCGGGCCGAACGGCTCAACGACTGGGCCGGCCGGTTCCTGGCCGGGCTCGACGGTGCGTCGGTTGACGACCCGCTGCTTCCCGCGGTGCTGCACACCATCGCCATCTTCGACCTCGACCGGGCCGACTTCGCGTTGTTTCTGCGGAGCATGGCGATGGACCTGACGGTGACGTCGTACCCGACCTACGACGACCTGCTCGACTACATGGAGGGGTCGGCGGCGGTCATCGGCACGATGATGCTGCCCATCCTGGGCAGCTCCGACCCGGCCGCCGCCCGGGAACCGGCCCGCCAACTCGGCTTCGCCTTCCAGCTCACCAACTTCATCCGGGACGTCGCCGAGGACCTCGACCGGGGCCGCACCTATCTGCCCGACGAGGACCTAGACAAGTTCGACCTCACCCGGGACGACCTGCTCGCGGCCCGGGTCCGGGGCGCGGCCACCGACCGCATCCGGGGGTTGATCGAGTACGAGGTGACCCGCGCCCAGGCGCACTACCTTGCCGCCGCCCCCGGGGTGACCCTGCTCGCCCCCGCCTCCCAGGGCTGCATCCGCACCGCGTACGCCCTCTACGGCAGGATCCTCGACGAGGTGGCCGCCCAGGGCTACGACGTCTTCGCCCGACGGGCGGTCGTACCCCGTCGCCGCCGGATGGCCGTGGCTGGGCGGGCGCTGCTCACCCCGACCGGCGCCCCGGTGGTGGTACCCGGACCGTCGTAAGGAAGGGCCCCTTCTTATCGCTTTCGGTATAGGAAGGGCCCCTTCTTAACACGGCTGCGCCCGCTCAGCCTGCCTCGGCCAGATCGGCGTGCAGAGCCTCCACCAGCGCCTCCACCCGGTCGAACCCGGCCAGCCGGCTCGTGGCGTACCCGAAGCTGTAACCGCGGACCGGGTCGGCCCACGCGCAGCTCCCCCCGATGCCACCCATGCCCCAGCTCCCGTCCTCCTCCCACTGCATGCCCAGCGTCCAGTGCACGTCGCGGCCCAGCAGCAGGTCCGGTCCGGCGTACTGCACCCGGGTGAACTCGTCGACCAGTTCGGCGCTGAGCAGGCGTACGCCGTCGAGGACACCGCCGGCCAGCAGGCCCGCGTAGAACCGGGCCAGCCCGCTCCCCGTGGCGTGCAGGTTCACCGCCGGGACCTCGGCCGCCCGCCACGCCGTACCGTTCACCACCGCCAGATCCAGCGCGCCGGGCGGGTTGCCCAGGGCCCGCGCCCAGAGCGACCCCGGCTCACCCCGCACCGTGACCGGCCAGTCCGGATCGCCGTACGTCAGGTCCGCGCACCGCTGCTGCTCCGCCGTACCCAGTCCGAAGTGCAGGTCGAGCCGCCACGGCCCGGCGATCTCCTCGGCCAGGAACCGGCCGATGCTCCGGCCGTCCACCCGACGGACCAGTTCGCCGACCAGGTGGCCGTACGTCATTGCGTGCTCGCCCGCCACCGAGCCCGGCTCCCACTCCGGCTCGGCCGCCGCCAGGTCGTCGGCGAGCAGCGCCCAGTCGGCGAATGCACCCGCCGGCCGGGGTACCGGGAAGGTGGGCAGCCCGGCGGTGTGGCTGAGTACCTGCCGGACGGTCGCCGGGGTACGGAATCCGGGCCAGTGCCGCCCGACCGGGTCGTCCAGGTCGAGCCGCCCCCGGTCGACCAGGAGCAGGAGGCAGAGCGCGGCGACCGGCTTACCGACCGAGTAGACGTTGGCCAGGGTGTCCGGCCGGGTGTGGTCGGTCAGGTCGACGACCGGCCGGCCGTCGTACCAGACCGTGAGCGACGCCCCGGTCTCCCGGCCGCTGCGGTGCAGGTCCTGGAAGCACTCCCGGACGGCTTCGAATCGGGTACGCATCGGGCCACGGTAGGCCGTCGACCGGCTGCCGGCGCGTCGTTTTCGACGGGCCGGAGGTGTCAGGCAGGGTGTTATGCGGGGTGTTAAGCGGGGGCCCTTCCTCTACCGAAAACGATAAGAAGGGGCCCTTCCTTCCACCGAAGGTGGGTCATGCTGGCGGGGTGACGGAGCCGAAGTTTGTGGACGTGGTCGTTGTCGGGCTCGGTGTGGGCGGCGAGGAGGTGGCCGGTCGGCTCGCCGAGGCGGGCCTGGACGTCGTCGGCATCGACGGTGAACTGGTCGGTGGGGAGTGCCCGTACTGGGGGTGCATCCCCAGCAAAATGATGATCCGGGCGGCCAACGCGCTCGCCGAGGCCCGTCGGGTGGACGGACTGGCCGGCACGGTGCAGGTCCAGCCGGACTGGGCGCCGGTGGCCCGGCGGATCCGCGAGGAGGCCACGGCCAACTGGGACGACACGGCGGCGGTGCGGCGGTTCACCGGGAAGGGCGGGCACTTTGTCCGGGGCTACGGCCGGCTGGTCGGCCCCGGCCGGGTACAGGTCGGTGACCAGGTGTTCCAGGCCCGGCACGGGGTTGTGATCGGCACCGGGAGCACGCCGGTGGTCCCGCCGATCGCCGGGCTCGCCGACACGCCGTACTGGACGAACCGGCAGATCATCGAGGTCGAGGAACTGCCGGAGTCGCTGCTGATCCTCGGTGGCGGGGCGATCGGGTTGGAGCTGGCTCAGGTCTTCGCCCGGTTCGGGGTACGGGTCACCGTGGTCGAGGCGATGGACCGGGTCCTCGCCGTCGAGGAGCCGGAGGCATCCGAGGTCGCCGCCGCCGCGTTGCGCGCCGACGGCGTCGGGATCCACACCGGGGTACGCGCCGAGCGGGTCGACCACGACGGCAGCCGGTTCACCGTGCACACCGCAGACGGTGGCAGCTTCACTGGCGAGCGTTTGCTGGTGAGCACCGGTCGCCGGGCCCGGCTCGGTGATCTGGGGTTGGAGACTGCCGGCATCGACCCCGGGCAGCGGTTCCTCGCGGTCGACGACCGGATGCGAGTGCGGGTCGGTGGGAACGGCGCAACGGCCGGCGGACCCGCAGCAACGGTCGGTGGGAACGGCGCAACGGTCGACGGGGTCTGGGGGGTCGGTGACGTCACGGGTGAGGGTGCGTTCACGCACATCGCCATGTACCAGGCGTCGATCGTCGTCTGCGACCTGCTGGACCAGCTCCGGCAGGCCGCCGGTGGGGTGGACGCCAGTGGCGCCGCCCGGGCCGGGGGTGGGGCGATGGGTGCGGCGGGTACGGGCGACGGCCCGGTGGGTGCTACCACCGTCGGCACCGGCGCCAGGGGCGTGCTCCGGGCCGACTACCGGGCCCTGCCCCGGGTCACCTTCACCGATCCGGAGGTCGGTGCGGTCGGCCTGACCGAGCGGCAGGCCCGGGACCGGGGGGTCAACGTGCAGGTGGGGACGGCCCAGCTCGCCGGCTCGACCCGGGGCTGGATCCACAAGTTCGGTAACGAGGGGTTCATCAAGCTGGTCGCGGACGCGGACCGGGGCGTACTGGCCGGTGCCACCTCGGTCGGTCCGATGGGTGGGGAGGTGCTCTCCGCGCTGGCGGTCGCGGTGCACGCGGCGGTACCGGTGAGCCAGCTCCGGCACATGATCTACGCGTACCCGACCTTCCACCGGGCGATCGAAACCGCCCTACGCGAACTGAAGTAGAAACCGCCCTGCGCGGTTGGAAGTAGCGGCCTCCGCAGGTGACGTAACGGGTTGACCATGATCGTCTGTGGTTCAGCGGTGCGACACGCCGACAGGATGGCCGCTGAGCTGCAGACGATCATGAACGCGGACCACCCGCCGCTGTTCACCGCCGTCATCGACGAGGCGGTGCTGCGCCGGCCGGTTGGCGGGCCGGCGGTGATGCGGGAACAGTTGGATCATCTGGTCACGCTGGTCGGCGCCCGGCCCCGGGTGCGGATCCACGTCGTGCCGTACGCGGCCGGCGCCTACGCCGGGCTGGACGGGCCGTTCGTGATGGCCACCCTGCCGTCCGGGGACGACCTGCTCTTCGTCGAGGGACCGTTCCACGGGCGCACCTACGACGGAGCGGAGGACGTGCAGGCAGCCATCCAGGTGTGGGAATCCGTGGGTGGCACTGCCCCAGCTCTGCGACAGCGCAAGGACCGGGCCGGCGCTGTCCTGGCCTTCGACCCGCCCGCCTGGCGCAGCTCCGTCGCCGCCCCGCCCGCGCAGGGGTGACCGGGGAGCAGCGCAACATCGAGGTGGTCCGGCGGTACCTAATCACGTTCGGCTGACCGGAGCGCCGTGGCGGCCGGCACCGGCGGCGAACCGGGCCGCCCCGGCCGCTGCGTCCGCCGCCAGTGAGTGCAACCCGTAGGCCAACTCGGTGGCCATCGCCTCGGCCTCCGTCCGGCCGGCACCGGCCAGCAGCGCGGCGCGGTCGTTGCGCAGGCAGGTCTGCGGCACGGCGGCGATCTCCGCCGCCAGCGCCTCGGCCGCCGTCCGGGCCTCACCCGGCGGCACCACCCGGTTCACCAGACCCATGGCGTACGCCTCGTCTGCGCCCACCGCCCGACCGGTGAGGATCAGGTCCATCGCCCGGCTCTGACCGATCAACCGGGGCAGCCGGACCGTCCCGCCGTCGATCAGCGGTACGCCCCACCGCCGGCAGAAGACGCCGAGCGTGGCGTCCGACTCGGCGATTCGCAGGTCGCACCAGAGCGCCAGCTCCAGCCCGCCAGCCACGGCGTACCCGCTGATCGCGGCGATCACCGGCTTGCCCAGCGTCATCCGGCTGGGGCCCATCGGGCCGTCCCCCTCCGGTTCGACCCGGTTGCCGGACGGCGTACCGATGGCCTTCAGGTCGGCGCCGGAGCAGAACGTGCCGCCCGCGCCCCAGAGCACGGCGACCGACGCGGCCGGGTCGGCGTCGAAGGCCCGGAACGCGTCGGCGAGCTTCCGGGCGGTCGGGCCGTCCACCGCGTTACGGGTCTCCGGCCGGTCCAGGATCACCGTGGTGACCGGCCCGGACCGTTCGATGCGTACGCCCATCCGGACAGCATGCCGGCCGGTGCCCGGTTCAGATAGCCCCGTGATGTCAGGTGTCCTCCCGGCGGACCAGGGTCGCGCCGAGGGCGGCACCCATCACGCAGCCGATGCCGGCGACCTGTGACCAGGCCAGCAGTTCGTGCAGCAGCACCACCCCGATCAGTGCGGCGACCGCCGGTTCCAGGCTGAGCAGGATCGCGAAGACCCGGGCCGGCATCCGGCGCAGTGCGGCCAGTTCCGCCGAGTACGGCAGCACCGAGGAGAGCAGGGCGACCCCGAGGCCCAGCAGCAGGATCCGGGGATCGAGCAGCCCGGCGCCGTCGGTGACCACCCCGAAGGGGAGAACGCAGAGCGCACCCACCGCCATCCCGAGCGCGAGCCCACGGCCGCCGTCGACGTGTCCGCTCATCGCCTTGCCGAGCAGGACGTACCCGGCCCAGCCGACCGCGGTCAGCCCGCAGAGCAGCAACCCGAGGGCGTCCATCCGGGTACCGCCGAGCCCGGCGAGTAGCAGCACCCCGGTGCCGGCCAGTACCGCCCAGACCACATCGGACCACCGGCGGCTGCCCAGCAGGGAGACCACCAGCGGGCCGGCGAACCCGACCGTCACCGCCACGCCGAGCGGTACCCGGGACAGCGCCGCGTAGAAGGTCAGGTTCATCACTGCCATGGCGACCCCGAAGGCGACCACCAGACCCAGGGCCCGCCAGGTCAGCCGCAGTGCGGGGCGGGCCGTCACCAGCAGGACCAGCGCACCGAGACCGAGCCGGAGGGTGGTCGTACCGCCCGGGCTGGTCGCGCTGAACAACTGCTTCGCGACTGCGGCGCCGACCTGGGTGGAGACCATGCCGAGCAGCATCAGCAGCGGTGGCGGTACGGCGTCCGGGCGGCTGACCGCGGTCAGGAGCCGGGTGCCGGGCGGGGCCGGCCGGACGCGGGAGGCGTACGCGTACATGCCGCCACCCTGACGCCTGGCCGGCCCGGTGCGCGAGCCGAATATTCCGGGTCAGAACGCCTCGTCGAGCGCCACCGACCCCTCGACCGCCACCTGGTACGCCGACACCCGCCGTTCGAAGAAGTTGGTCAGCTCCTGGACGTCCTGCAGCTCCATGAACGGGAATGGGTTGCTCGACCCGTACACCGGTGGGAGATCGAGCCGGGCGAGCCGGGCGTCCGCGACGTACTCCAGGTAGCGGCGCATGTCGGCGGTGTTCATGCCCGGCAGCCCGTCCCCGCAGAGGTCCCGGGCGAAGGCCAGCTCGGCGCGGACCGCCTCGTCGATCATGGCCCGGACCTGGTCGGCCAGTTCGTCGTCGAAGAGGTCCGGCTCCTCGGCGCGGACCGTGTCGACCACGCTGAAGGCGAACTCCATGTGCATCGACTCGTCGCGGAACACCCAGTTGGTGCCGGTGGCCAGGCCGCTGAGCAGGCCACGCGAGCGCAACCAGTAGACGTACGCGAAGGCGCCGTAGAAGAACAACCCCTCCACGCAGGCCGCGAAGCAGATCAGGTTGAGCAGGAAGGCCCGGCGGTCGTCCCGGGTCTCCAGCCGGTGCAGCTCGTTGATCGAGCCGATCCAGCGGAAGCAGAACTCCGCCTTGTCCCGGATCGACGGGATGTGCTCGATCGCGGCGAACGCCTTGACCCGCTCGTCGTGGTCCGGGAGGTAGGTGTCGAGCAGGGTCAGGTAGAACTGCACGTGCACCGCCTCCTCGAAGAGCTGGCGGGACAGGTACAGCCGGGCCTCCGGCGCGTTGACGTGCTGGTACAGGTTGAGCACCAGGTTGTTGGCGACGATCGAGTCGCCGGTGGCGAAGAACGCCACCAGCCGGTGCACCAGGTGCCGCTCACCGTCGCTGAGCTTCGCCAGGTCGGGTACGTCGGAGGTCAGGTCGACCTCCTCCACCGTCCAGGTGTTGCGGATCGCGGCCCGGAACCGTTCGTAGAAGTCCGGGTAACGCATCGGCCGCAGGGTCAGATCCATTCCGGGATCGAGCAGCATCGTCACTGGCACGCCTCGCAGATCTCCGGGTTCTCCAACGAGCAGGCGACCGCGTCGGCGCCGTCCGCCACGACAACCGCTGAGGTGCTTGGAAGGGCCCCTTGTACAACCGAATCCGATAACCCGGGGCCCTTCCTAACATCTGTGCCGACAGTGGTCTGGGCGATCCGGGTGGCCGGCCGGGACCGCAGGTAGTACGTCGTCTTCAGACCGGCCCGCCACGCGTAGGCGTACATCGAGGAGAGCTTGCCGATGGTCGGGGCGGCCTGGAACAGGTTCAGCGACTGGGACTGGTCGATGTACGGCGCCCGCGCGGCCGCTAGGTCGATCAGCGCCTTCTGCGGCAGCTCCCAGGCGGTACGGTAACGCGACTTCAACTCCTCCGGCAGGTCGAGCGCCTGCACCGACCCGTCGGCCCGCTTCAGCGCGTCCCGGGTCGCCGGGGTCCACCGGCCCAGCCGCTTCAGGTCGGCCACCAGGTGCCGGTTGACCTGGAGGAACTCCCCGGACAGCGTCTCCCGCTTGAACACGTTGGAGACCAGCGGCTCGACGCACTCCGAGCAGCCGGCGATGGCCGCGATGGTCGCGGTCGGGGCGATCGCCACCAGCAGCGAGTTACGCAGCCCGTGCCGGGCGATCTTGGCCCGTACCCCGGCCCAGGCGTCGGGACGGGTCGGCGCGGCGGTCGGCCAGTGGTCCACGTGCAGCACCCCGGCAGCGGCCCGGGTCAACGGGTACGCCGGGTGCGCGCCGCGTTCCGCAGCCAGGTCGGCCGAGGTGTCGTACGCGGCGAGCGCGATCTCCTCGGCGATCCGGGTGGACAGGGCCAGGGCCTCCGCCGAGTCGAACGGCAGCCGGAGCGCGGCGAACACGTCGGCCAGGCCCATCACGCCCAACCCGAGCGGTCGCCAGCGGCGGTGCGCGGCGGCGGCCTGTCCGGTCGGGAAGTAGTTCCGGTCGATGGCCCGGTCCAGCGCGGCCACCGCCACCCGGACCGTCTCCGCCAGCGCGGCGAAGTCGATCGCCCCGTCCACCAGGTGTGCGGCCAGGTTGACCGAGCCCAGGGTGCAGACCGCCGTCTCGCCGTCGCTGGTCACCTCCAGGATCTCGGTGCACAGGTTGGACAGGTGTACCGTGCCACCCCCGTTGCCGACCTGGTTGCAGGTGCGGTTCGCGGCGTCCCGGAAGGTCATCCAGCCGTTGCCGGTCTGCGCGAGGGTACGCATCATCCGGGCGTACAGGGTCCGGGCCGGCAGTACTCTCACGGCCCGGCCGGCCGCCTCGGCGGCCCGGTACGCGGCGTCGAACTCGTCACCCCAGAGGTCCACCAGTTCCGGTACGTCCTTCGGGTCGAACAGCGACCAGTCGGCGTCCGCCTCGACCCGGCGCATGAACTCGTCCGGTACCCAGTTGGCCAGGTTCAGGTTGTGGGTACGCCGGGCCTCGTCCCCGGTGTTGTCCTTGAGTTCCAGGAACTCCTCGACGTCCGCGTGCCAGGTGTCCAGGTAGACACAGGCCGCGCCCTTGCGCCGGCCGCCCTGGTTGACCGCCGCCACGCTCGCGTCCAGGGTGCGCAGCCAGGGCACGATGCCGTGCGAGTAGCCGTTGGTGCCCCGGATCAGCGAGCCCCGGGAGCGGACCCGGGACCAGGAGATGCCGATCCCACCGGCGTACTTGGAGAGCTTCGCGACCTGGGTGTAGCGCTCGTAGATGGACTCCAGTTCGTCCTGTGGCGAGTCGACCAGGAAGCAGGAGGAGAGCTGCTGGTGCCGGGTACCCGCGTTGAACAGGGTCGGTGAGCTGGGCAGGTAGGCCAGCCGGGACATCAGCCGGTAGAGCGCGGCGGCGTCGTCGACCGTGTCGGCGAGCCCGGTGGCCACCCGCAGCCAGAAGTGCTGCGGGGTCTCCAGGACTGCCCGGGTTTCCGGGTGGCGCAGCAGGTAGCGGTCGTACACGGTACGCAGGCCGAAGTACTCGAAACTGTCGTCGGCCGACGGGTCGATCAGGGCGTCGAGGGCGGTGGCGTGGGTGGCCACGAAGTCCGCGAAATCGGCGTCCAGCAGCCCGGCCCGGTGCGCCGCCACCACCGATCCGCTGAACGAGCCGATGCCCTGGCCGGTCACCTCGGTGCTGATCCGGTCGGCGAGCAGCCGGGCGGCGAGCCGGCTGTACTGCGGCTCCTCGCCGATCAGCCCGGCGGCGGCGGCGATGGCGAGCTGGAGCAACTCGTCCGCGTCGGCGGCCGTGGTCCGCCCACTGCGGACCAGGTCGAGCAGCCGTTCCGGGTCGGTGTCCGGCAGGTTCCGCCGGTGCCGGTCCAACAGGTCGGGCAGTTCCCCGGTGTCGGATGGGGTCGAGGCGATGATGGCTGGTGCCGTCACGGGCGCTCCTGGTTCGTCGGGCCTGTTCGTCGGGTCGGACCGGAGGGACTCGCGAGGGCACGACGGCACGCCGGAGGGCCACCGGTCGGTGTGCCGGTGGTCTCCGTACGGCTCGACGGCCCTCCCACGAGGCCCCGAGGTGGTACGCGTGCCGGGTCGACACGCCCTACTGGTAGGTCTTCGGACTCGCGGGCAGGCGTACGGACGTACGCTCGCCTACTGGCCGTCGCTTCCCAGGCCCGGCCGGACCCAGTGCTCATGACGGCGGTCGTTCCCGCTCACCGCTGCGGGGCAGTCCCGGATTCGCACCGGGTTCCCTTACCTCGTCGACATCTGGCCGATGTCGACGCACGGCTACCGCCACCCGTGCCCGGGAGACGGTGAACCAGCAGTGCACCGATCCTAGATCTAGTGGCCCCATTTTGGTCAACACACCAGATGCTGTGCGGCGTGTCGTGCCTCGTGTGTCGATCATGGAGTTGTGGTGCCCGGGAAGGCCGCTATAAGGGGCGAAATCCCCACCACAAGTCCATGATCGGCGGGCGGGTGGTGACCGTCCGGTGGCCCGGCGGAACGGCTCCGTGCTGTGGATGAGCCGCATCTGTGTTCCGGGTCACCGGTGCCGCCGAACCGGCCGGCCACCATGCTCGCCGACACCGGTTTGCCGAAGCCGCCAGTGGGAAGTGGGAGGCATGCGTGCGCTGATGATGAGGCTTGAGCGGGCGGCCGGGCTGGACCGGTTCGGCGACCGGCTGCAGAATGCGGTCCAGTCGGTACTGCGCCCGCAGAAGGTGCGGGACACCCTGCACGGTGTCTGGCTCGGTCACCCCCTGCACCCGGCGCTGGTGCAGCTACCGATCGGTGCCTGGCTGAGCACCGCCGTACTCGACCTGATGCCCGGCCAGCGCCGGGCCGCGACGGTACTGGTCACGGTCGGTACCGCCAGCGCCCTGCCGGCGGCGGTCGCCGGTCTCAACGACTGGGCGGCACTCTCGCGGGAACAGCGGCGGGTCGGACTGGTGCACGCCATGTCCAACACCGTCGGACTGGCCTGCTACGCCGGATCGATCGCCGCCCGGCTGACCGGCCGGCACCGGCTCGGCCGGACCCTCGGCTGGTTCGGGCTGACCGCGGCGAGCACCGGCGCCTACATCGGTGGCCACCTGGCGTACAAGCAGGGTGCCCAGGTCAACCAGAGCGTCTCCGAACTGCACCGGATGGCCGACGGCTGGCATTCGGTGGCCGACCTGTCGACGGTACCCGAGCGGACCCTGCTCACTCGGGAGGTCCGAGACGTCTCGGTGATCCTCTACCGGCATGGCGACGAGGTCACCGTGATGCTGGAACGCTGCCCGCACCAGAGCGGACCGCTCGGCGAGGGAAAGGTCACCGAGGTCGACGGGCACGCCTGCGTGGTCTGCCCGTGGCATGGCAGCACCTTCCAGCTCAACGGCGGTGAGGTCGTACACGGCCCGGCCGCCACCGACCAGCAGGTGCTGCCCACCCGGGTGGTGGACGGGGTGTTGCAGACCCGGCTGCCCTGACCGGCGGACCCGATGCCGCCCGACCCGTCGGCCTCCTGCTCACCCCCCCCAGAACTCATTAGGGCCCAACCAGACGGTGTGCCGCTGGTCGGTCGGGCGGTGCGCCATGGTCCGCTGGTCGGTCCCGTCGGTCAGTCCCGACGGTGCCGCCCGCTCGGCAGCGGCTGCCCCCCACCCGTGCCGAGGGACCCCGGGATCCGGCCGGAAGCCGGGGCCGCCGGGCGGCGGCGCAACCCGAGGACGGCCCCGATCTGCGCGCCGACGATGCTCGCCACCGCCAGCACGGCGGAGACCGCCAGCGGCCGGTTGACCCGGTCCACCTCGGTGGCCCGGGACGCTCCGATGGTCAGGGTCGGCGGCGGGCCGTCCGGCGCCTCCGGAATGGGTACGGCCGGCGTGACCGGTGCCGGTGCCGGGGCGGTCCAGGCGGCACCACCGGGTGCCGGCGGTACGGCGACCACACCGGTGGCGTGCGGGCGTCCCCCCCGGTCCTCGGCGTCGACCGGCAACCGGAGCAGTTGTCCGGGGCGGATCCGGTCCGGCTGCTTGATCTTGTTGAGCTTCGCCAGGTCCCGGTACCGGTCGAAGTCGTCCAGGTAGCGTTCCGCGACCTCGCCGAGGTAGTCGCCCTGCTCCACCCGGTAGACCGGTACCGGTTCAACCTCCGGCTGGATCGTGGTCGGAGCCGACACTGTGACGACCATCGGTCCGGTGCCCTGCGCCGGCAGCGTCGCCGGGGCCGGCCGGGCCGGAGCGGCGGTGGTCACCGCCGGGGCGGTGAGGGTGGCGGCGGTGGCCGCAGCCGGGCTGGCCGCCATGATCAGCGCGATCGAGCCGAGCAGGGCCGCTGCCGCCTTCTGCTGGCGGCGCATGCCGGGCAGTCGCCAGGCCGGACGGCGCAGGATCCGGGCCGGGATCTCGACCAGGACGGAGAGCGCGAAGGTGGCCCAGCCGGCCCAGCCCAGCAGGGCGAGCGCCCGCAGGAAGAGCTGACCGTCGTCCCTGCTGGTCAGCGCGGTGCCGACCTCGGCCAGGGTCGGTACGTGGTCGGGCAGGGGATTGCCGGCGAACTCGATCAGCGCCAGCGGCGCGCCGAAGAGCAGCCCGAACAGGACGACCAGCGCCCCCAGTCCGGTGCCGAGCCGGCCCAACCGCCGGGCCGTGGAGACTGTCCGGGTCGTCATGGCGGACTCCTTACGTCTCGGGGTTCTCGGTGAGCAGACCGGCTGTCGCCTCGCCGGTGGCGGTCATCGCGCCGGACCGGAACAGGCTGAGCATCACCGGTTGGTAGGTGAGCGTGACGGTGACCTTCAGCCGGGTGCCGTCATAGCCGCCGTCCGGGTCCGGCACCCGTTCGGCCCGCCGTGTCACGGTGACGTTGTCGGGCAGCGGAACACTGTCTATGTACGCCTCGGCCGCGTCGATCGCGGCCTCGACGTCGATCACCTTCGCCTCGCCGTTGACCGCCCGGGCGCGGTCGATCTGCTGGCCACCGGTCCGGGCCGCCTCGGCGGCCATGTTCTCCGCGCGCTGCATCATCCGGAAGTGGGCGGAGCCGTCGAGGGTCAGCCCGATGACAGCCAGGATCCCGGTCAGGGTGATGGCCAGCAGCACGCTGACCCGCCCGGAGTCCCGACCCGCCGCCGGACCGACGTCGTACCCCGGCGCGCGGCGGATTCTCCCGGCCCGGTTCACGTCGCGCTCCTCGGGCGGTACCGGTCCATCGGTGAGACGAACCACGCCTCGACCCGGCGGGTGGGCGACGGTGCGCCGAACAGGTCCCGCAGGGAGACCTCGCAGACGACGTGCGAGGTGATGGAGACCGGCTGGCCGACCGGGGTGTCGAACGCCTCGGCCAGGCCGATCTGGCGGTTCGCCCCGTCGATGCCGCCCAGGGTGACGTTCAGGTACTCACAGCGCAGGCCCTGTCGGCGTACCTGGGTCAGGGCCTGGGTCTGGCCCTCGGTGCGGGCCGTGGTCATGGTGCGCGAGATCGACGCGGCCCGGGCCGCGTCGTGTGCGGCCAGGTCGACGGCGTTCTGCGCGATGGCCGTCCGCCCGACCACCGCGGCGAGCACGATCAGCATGAGGAAGGCCGGGACCAGGATCGCCACCTCCACGGCGACCGAACCCCGGTCGGACCGGGGTGCGACGGTCCGGGACTCGTGCACCCGGAAGGCGCTGACCCGGAAGGCGGTGGCTCCGGACGCTGCGGCCGGGCTCATCCGGCGTCCTCGGTGAAGCGTTCGCGTGGGCCCCTGGCGGTCTGGGTGACCGTGATGGTGAGGCCCGGGATCAGCGACAGGGCCCGCCCGCTGACCGTCGCGTTCACCTCGACGTCCCCCTTCTCCACGTTCACCGTGGTGGGGACCAGCCAGTCACCGGCCCGGTCGACGAACTGCCGGGCCTGCGCCTCGCCCTCCTCCTCGCTCACCCCGCCGAGCACCCGGGTGGAGTTCACCCCGATCTGGGCGGCGTTCAACGCGACCGACCGGGCCAGGAAGACCGAGGCCATCTGGATCGAGCTGAACAGCAGGATCATGATCGTGGGAAACATGATGGCCAGTTCGACCGGGCTGGCCCCCCGCTCCCGGTCGTCCCCGGCCGGGGGCGCGGGCAGGACGGGGCGCCGGGTCACCCGCAGGGTGACCCGGCGCCACCGGTCGGCAAGCCGGTCCCGCATCGATCAGCGGCCCGGGACCGTCGGCACGGTCGGCGTGTCGATGTCGGTGTCCATGAAGTCGTTGACCAGGCCGAGCGCCCAGGTGATCACACCGACCGCCAGCACCGCCAGACCGGCGATGATGATCGCGGTGGGCACCGGTCCGTCACCACGCTCGGGGTCGTCGTCGCGGCGTAGTTCGGCGAGTCGGTTGACCAGCATGATGTGCAGGTACGAGACCACTGGCATGGCGGGTTCCTCTCAGCGGATGGGGGGTGGGCGGGTCAGATGCGGGTGACGAAGGGGTAGAGGACGAAGCCGACCAGGATGAAGACCAGCAGCGCGCCCGGGATGTCCAGGCGGCCGGTCACCGCCTCGGCCCGGGCCAGGTTGTCGGTACGGATCTGGTCGCGCAGCGAATCGGCACGTTGCCGCAGCGTCTCGTGCACCTGGGCGCCCTCGGTGCCGGAGGACTGCATGATCGCGCCCACGTCACCCAGCTCCGGTACACCGATCTCCTCCGACAGGTCACGCAGCTCGTCCCACGGGGAGTGCATCTGGAGTTGGGCGATCCGCAGCGCCTCCCGGATCCGCTCGAAGACCCAGCCGTCGCAAACCGCCGCGGCCTGCTCCAGTGCCTGCACCGGGCCGTGCGCGGCGGAGAGTTGCAACGCCACCAGGTCCAGATAGGTGCAGACCGCCCGACTGAACTCGCGGCGGGCCTTCTCCGCCTTGGCCAGTACGTCCCGGTGCGCGATCAGCGCGGCGAGGAAGGCCAGCCCGAGCCCGGCGGCGACCGGAACGACCACCGGCAGCCGCCAGCCACCGGCCGCGACCAGCGCCGAGCCGACCGCCGGGGTGGCCAGGCCGATGACCGCCGAGAGCAGGATGGAGAGGGTGTACTGCTCCGGGGTCCGGCCCAGCAGGGCCAGGTCCCGGGTGGGCGGGCGTAGCCAGCGGGTGACCCCGGAGAGCCACTCCAGGTCGCGGCGGGCGCCGGTGGCCCGACCGGCGCTGGGCGGGGCGTGCAGCCGGCGCAGCGCCGGGGCTAGCGCCGGGGTGCTCGGCAGGGCCTCCCGGACCAGCAGGAAGAGACCGAGGCCGACCGAGGCGCCGCCGAGGACGGCGACCGTCAGATGGATGTTGAGGGTCATCAGGCCAGCTCCTCCAGTTTTGGCGAACTGAGGAACCGGGCCGGCCTCGGCGGCAGGCTCATCCCGCGTACCCAGGCGAGCAGGGAGATGAAGGCGGCACCGAGTACCACCATCACCAGTTGCCCGACCGGGGTGCCGTACGGGCGCATGTAGTCCGGGTTGACCAGCCCGTACGCCAGGATCAGCAGGGTCATCCCGGTCAGGAAGCGCACCGCGAACCGGGGCTGGGTACGCTTCGCCTCCACCTCGCGTCGCGTCGCCACCTCGGCTGCCGCTGCGGTCGCGATCGAGGCGAGCACGTCGCCGAGCCGTTCACCCCGGTCGCTCAGGTGCAGGATCAGCGCGGCGACCACCTGGTCGCAGACCGGGTCACCGATCTCGTCGGCGAACGCCAGCAGCGCACTCCGGGCCGACCAGCCGGCCTGCAACCGGGCGGCGAGGGTGCGTACCTCCTCGTCGATCTGCTCCGGGGCGGTCAGGACCGTACCGATGATCGCCTGCTGGAGCCCCTGGCCGGTGCTGGAGACGTCCTTGAGCCGGCGGGTCCACTCACCGACCGCCTCGATCCGGGCGATCGCCCGCTGCTCGGCCTTGCCGACGGTGAACAGCCAGGGCGCGCCGGGCACCGCGATCGCCACCAGCAGCCCCACCACCGGCAGGCCGGTGAGCAGGAAGGCGAGTGCGCCGGCCGCGACGGCGGCGAGTAGCAGCATCTGGTGCGCCTGCTGCTCCCGCCGGCTCGCCCCGGAACCGTGCAGCAGCCGGTGCAGCCACTGCCCGGAACCGCCGGACGGGCCGGGCGGCCGGCGGGTACCGACCAGCGCGACCACGGCCAGGACCAGCCCGGCGACGCAGGCCGCCCCGGAGAGTACGGCGATCAGCTCGATGTTGGCCGGCAGTCTCATCCGGTCACCCCGTCCGCTGCCGGCGCGCCGGCGGACATCCCGCTCACCGGGCCCGTCGCAGCATCGGCTGGGCCGCTGCCGGCGGCTGGTTCTGGCGCAGCCGGCTGCTCCGGGGTCGGCGCCAGGCGCCGATCCCCGCCTCGATGTACCGGGTCAGCAGCCGGGCGTCGTACCCGACCCGCAGCAGGTGCTCGCGGATCCGCTCGGGCAGGTGCTTCGGTACCGCGCGGCCGTCGGCCCCCGGACCGAAGACGGTGGTCGTGGTGATCCGGCTGCCCTCGCCGACCCCGATGACCTCCTCGATGTGCGAGACGAACCGGTGCTTGCGGCCACCGATCGCGGTCTCGTCCTCGACGGTCACGTAGACGATCAGGTCCAGCGCGTTGCCGGCCATCCGGCGGGCCTGGTCGACGGTCATCTCCCGGCCGTGCGCCAAGGCCAGCTCGATGATCCGCTCACCGACGCCACCCGGGGTCCGGGCGTGGATCGTGCACATCGATCCCCGGCTGGTGGTCATCGCCTGGAGCATCGGGACGATCTCCCGGGACCGGACCTCGCCGACGATGATCCGCAGCACGCCCATCCGCAGCGCCACCGGGATCAGGTCGGCGATGGTGACCTCCCCGGCGGGTCGGCCGTCCAGACCGCGTTCGCCGTGCCCCTCCCGGGACTCGAAGCTCATCACCGCCCGGTGCTTGGCCCCGCGCCGGGCCGGGAGCAGCTCCCGGCTCTCCTCCAGCAGCACGTACGGCTCGTCCGGCGGGATCTCGTCCATCAGCGCCCGGATCACCGTGGTCTTACCCGCCCCGGCCAGTCCGGCGACCATGATGTTCAGCCCGGCGGCCATCGCCGCGCGGAGGAAGTCCCGGATCAGGACGTCGATCATCTCGTCCAGGTCGGCCCGGCCACCGCAGATGTCGTCGAGCGAGACGTCCAGCGTGTTGTGCTTCCGGATCACCGCGTACGGCCGCTGGCTGACCAGGTAGACGGCGGCCAGCCGGCTGCCGTCGGGCAGTTGCAGGTCGAGGGTGGGCTTCACGGTGGACAGCGACCGCTCGGTCGAACCGGCCCGGCGGGCGGCGGCCTGGAGGATCTCCACCAGCTCCTCGTCGCTGTCCGCGATCGGGTCGGCCCAGTCGACCCCGCCACCGTGCCGGGTGATCCGGACCTGGTCGCAACCGAGGATGTGTACCTCCTCGATGGTCTGGTCGACCAGCAGAGTTTGCAGCCGACCCAGTCCGGCCAGCTCGGCGGTCACCTGGTCGAGCAGGGCACGCTCCTCGACGGCGGCCATCGGGGTGCCGGCCCGCCGTACCGCGTCGGCGTACTCCGCGACGACCGCGACCGCCAGCCGGGACCGCTCGACGTCCTCCTCGGCGGCGGTGAAGTCCCGCCCCCGCTGCCAGAGCGTGATCCGCTCACTCAGCTCCCGGCGCAACTCGCGGACCACGGCGAAGTCGACCCGTGGACGGGCCGGTGCCGGTCCGGCCGCGCCGTTGCCCGGGCGCTGGTGCCGGCCGGTGGAGTCGGCGGTCGGCACCGGCGGCACGATCGAGGTCACCGGATGCTCGTGCCGCTGGGGACCGGGCGGAGGGACCCGGGGGTCGTGCCCGGGTACCCGGGGTTCAGTCGGGGTCATCCGGGGGTCGTGGGAGACCGCCTCAAAGCGCATTGCGGATCACTCCCTGCCCGGCCGGCCAGGTCAGTCGGGCCCGCCGCCGGTCCAGCACCGACCGGACCGGGACCTCCAGGGCGCCGGCCGCGCGCATCAGCGGCCGTCCGGCCCGGATGGTCCCGCCGTGGCTGAGCACCTCGGCGGTACGCGGGTCGTGCGGCAACTGGGCGATCACCGGCAGCCGCAGCGCCCGGCTCACCTCGCTGCGGCTGTGCCCGTCGCCGACCAGGAGCAGCCGGAGGGTGCCGCTGGGTACCCGGTGCTCGGCGAAGTCCCGCTCGATGGCGCGTACCGTGGCCTGGGCGCTGGACAGGTCGGGCAGGTGGGCGGCGGTCACCACCAGCACCAGGGCCGCCGCGCGCAGGATCGGCCAGGGCGGGCCGACCACCTGGAGCCGGCCACAGTCGACGAGTACGTCGTACGCCGGCTGCCCCCGGTCGAGGTCGGTGAAGAAGTCGGCGAACCGCTGCCACAGCGGCACCACGCTGCCGGCCTGTACCGGGTCGACCACCCCGGGCAGCAGCAGCCGCTCCCGTTTCGGTGCGTCCAGGTCGACCAGTTGCGACCAGAACGCCGACTCCAGGTTGCCGTCGCGCAGCTCACCGACGGCCAGCTCACCGATGCCCCGTGGCCCGTCCAGCGCGCCGCCCAGGTAGCCGGCGAGTACCGACCCGCCGGCCGGGTCGCATTCGGCGAGGATCATCCGGTGGTGCCAGGAGAGGGTGCAGGCCAGAGCCGTGGTGGTGACACCGGGGGAACCCTTCGCCGCGACGAGGGCGATGATCGCCATGCTCAGGCCGCCGAGACGAGTACGACCGCGATGCGGTCCTCTGCGGCCAGCACCACCACCGGCTGCACGTCGCGGGTGGCCAGGGCCAGGTAGAGCACCACGTCGCCCCGGTCCGGGACGTTCGTGTCGATCACGGTGGCCTCGAACCGGGTGCTCGGGGCCTTGCTGTCGTCGCCCCGCTCCGGGGTGCTGACCAGCAGCAACCGGTCACCGGGGTACAGCTTGCGGGCCGGGACCTGGCTGGCCTTCAACCCGAGGGCGACCTGCTGCTGCCCGGGGCCGAGCAGCGGGGCGTCGGTGAGCTGGCCCATGGTGAGCAGGGTGCCGGGGGTGAGCGCCACCGCGGCGCGCAGGCCGACCACCTCCTTGAGCCGGTCGGCGCGGACCGGCTTGAGGCCCTGGCCGCCGGCCACCTGCACGCTGACCAGGTCGTCGGCGGTGAGCGCGGTGCCCACCGGCACCGACCGGGCCACCGCCAGGTAGCTCCCGGTGGCCCGGACCGAGGTGACCGCGAACGCCGCGCCGAGCCCACCGAGGGCGATCAGCAGCACCGCGAGGCCGAGCAGGCCGGGGCGGGTACGGCGCTGCCGGACCACCTTCGGGGGCGCGACCGGGGCGTCCACCGGCCCCGGACCCGTGCCGTTGTGCGTGGTCGCCAGCGTCACTCCGTCACCACCTGAAGTTCGTCGATCTCGATCGTTACCGGGCCGCTGGTCCGGGTGGTGGTGATCTCGCCGCTCTCGCCGCTGCTGGACTCCCACCTGGCGGTCCAGTGCGTGGTGGCGGTGATCGTGTACCGCCCGGGTTCTGGGTAGCCCTCGTCATAGCCACAGTCCGGTGACCGTTCCCCGGCCCGGTCCCCCGTTGACGAGTACGGCGTGCCCGCCCCAGGGCAGGTCTCCTTCTCGCCGTTGCCCAGGTCCCAGACGGTCTTGGTCGCCTTCGCCGTGATGGTCACGGTCAGCCCCCGGTCGCTGGCGCTGGCCGGATCCGGGGTCCGGTCCTCGCCGATGGTCCACATCCAGACCGGCAGTCCGACCAACCCGGGACCGTTGCGGCGGCGGGGCGCGATGCCGATGTGTGGCGGCTCCAGAGTCAGCTCGGCGAACGCGATGCGGGCCAGTTCGTACGGGTCCGCCGGGTCACCGAAGCCGGGTGGCGGGCAGACCAGCACGACCGGTTCCTGCTCTCCGCCACAGCTTCGCAGGTAGGCCTGCATCGGCTCCACCAGGCCTTCGGGCTGCGGTTCCTGGAGCTTGTAGTAGCAGCCGTCCGTGCTGTTGAACCAGCCCAGCAGTTTGTCGTAGCAGGGCACCTTGACGCCGTCCCGCTGGCACTTCGCCGGGTCACCGTCACCGTCACCGCCCCCGCCACCGGGACCACCACCGCCCGGACCGCCGCCCCCGCCGGGCTGGCCGGGTTCGTCGTCCCAGACGTTGCAGTCGTTCGAACCCGGTGGGCACTCCCCACCGGCCGGCGCGGCGGTCACCGGTACGGCTGGCGAGGCGAGCAGCAGCACCATGGCGACGGCACCGAGGCCCAGCATCCAGCGGCTCACCCCGGCCCGGTCCCGTTGGGCCGGGATGACCGCTCCTCCCCAGGTCAGCATGGCTGGTCCTCGTGGGCCGCCCCGGCGCTGATCAACCAGCGCCCGGCGTACCGGGTGGCGGTGGCGGTGGCCAGGTAGCGGCGACCGTTGGTCCCCGGCACCACCTTCTTGGTCTTGATGTCGACGAGTCGGTAGCCGGTCGCGTCCAGGCAGTCCTGGATTTCTACGGTCGCCGGGACGGTGTCCAGGTTGACCGAGGTGACGACGGGGTCCGACTTGAGGGTGCCGGTACGCATCGCGCCGTGCTCCTTGGCGGTCCGAATGGTGAGCCGTACCCGGGTGAGCAGCGGGTCGGCCAGGTATTTGGGTAGGGCCGGATGGAGGGGGTCACCGACCCGGCTGGCTTCCCGGGACGCGTCGAGATATCCGGCGTAGGCGGCCAGTGCGGCCTGGCTGGCGGTCGCGTTTTCCGCGCTGCTGGCCGGGGCCGGGTCGGCTTGCCGGCCGGCCGGACGCCCGTCCCCGGCATCGAGGCCCGCACCCGTGTCGGAGCCGCAGGCCGCTGCACCGGACATGATCACCAGCAGTGCGAGCGCGGCGCCGGAGAAGCGGCCTGCGCGTTGTGCCCGCATCGCTCGCCCTCCTTGCTTCCCCCGGTCAGCCACCGGATGGGGGGCGTTTCAGGGTGTGCCGGATAGCGCCAGGATGTCCTCATCCGGATCTGGAACATTAGCCGAAGTTGATGGTCGTGGGTGTGGTACGGACGGACAGTTTCTGTCGTCATTCGCCGGGGTCGGCCGGCGGCTTGCGCGGTACCTAAGGGGCGAGCATAGGCTGACGTCCGACGATGCAACAGAGGTAATTCAAAGGAACACGAAGAGTTAACATGGCTCGCGTTGATCATGTGCGTCTACTGTGGCATCCGGGTATCCCCTGGTTGATCGCCCGATGTCGGCCAGGCGACGATCTGCGGCACCGGCGGCCACGATGACGGTGAGCGCACGGAGAGGATTGTCAGAAATGGCGCTAGTCTGGGCCATTGTGTACCGTGGTTGTCCGGCCACCCGGAGGTCATCGCATGAGCTTCGGCTCTCCCGGGTCGGTCAGTTGCCCGCTCTACCCGGCCACCGCTCATGGTCATGATGAAGTCACTCAGGGTTACCGCGCCGGACCGGGCGCTCCGGCCCGCCCGCAGCGCACCGCTGCGGTTCCTGGCCGGACTCACCCTCGCCCCGCTGCTCCGGTCCGCCATCACCAGACACTCGGTACCGGCCGGACAGCCGCCCCGGGTGGCCTGCGACCGCTGCGCTGCACCGATCGGGCCCGGTCAGCCCCTGCGCCCCAGGTCACCGGTCGCCCGGTGTGCCGCCTGCGGCGCCCGGGTCGGCGCTCCGCCGTACACCGTCGAGATCGCGCTCATCGCCGCGGTGGTCGCGCTGCTCGTGCCCGATCGGCCGGCGATCGAACTGCTCGCCGTCGCCGGCTGGCTCGCGCTGGCCGTGCCGCTGGCCTTCATCGACGCTGCGGTGCACCGGCTGCCCGACCGGTTCACCCTCCCCGCCGCCCTCGGCACCTGGGGGCTGCTCGGTCTGGCCGCCGTCCTGCACGGGGATGCGGCCTCCTGGCTGCGGGCGTTCGCGGCCGGGACCGGTCTCGCACTTTTCTTCGCCGCCTCGACCCTCCTGCTCGGTCGACGGGGTTTCGGCCTGGGGGACGCCAAGCTGGCGCTCAGCGCCGGGGCGTTGCTCGGCTGGTACGGCTGGGGTGCCCTGATCGCCGGGGTGTTCCTCACCTTCGTCTGCGCCGCACTGGTCAGTCTTGTTCTGCTGGTCACCGGACGGGTGCGTTGGCGGGGGCAGGTGCCGTTCGGACCGTTCCTGATCGTCGGCACGGTCGCGGCGCTGGTGCTCACCCCCTGAGTCGTCGGGCCGCGCACCGGTGTCCTGCCGCTTCGAGCGTCCGGCAACAGGACTGGCGGGGCTGCGGCCTCCACCGCCCTATTGCCGGTCGCTCTTGGCCGGCGGTCACGGCACCAGGTCACGGGTACGGGAACCGAGCCGGCCGGGCAGCGGCCCGATCCGGCGGGAGACCGGCCCGGTGACCCACCGGGCCAGCAGTGGAACGGTCAGCGCCGTGACCGTCGCCCCGAGCAGCAGACCGGCGAGCACGTCGTGCGGATAGTGCACGCCGACGAACGTCCGGGAGAACGCGGCCAGCGCGGCGACCACCGTCGCGATCAGCCCTAGTTGCCGGGAGAGCAGCAGGATCGCCGCCGCCGTGGCGCCGGCGATGGTCGAGTGGTTGCTCGGGAAGGACCAGTCGCCGGTCGGTGGGCACTGGGCGGCGATGATCTCCAGTTGGCCGAAAGCACGGCAGGGACGCTCCTGGTCCAGTAACGGCTTCGTCCCCTCGCTGAGGCCGTACGCGAGGAGCACGCCGACCGGGGCGGCCAGGGCCAACGCCCGTCCCCGGGTCGGGGCGGCCAGGTGGCGTACCGCCGCCACGGCCAGCAGCAGCCCGAGCAGGACGATCGACGCCTCGGTGAAGTGGGCCGCGAACCACTGGACAGCCGGCGGGCTGCCCTCCGCGAACTCGACAATCTCGCGGTACCAGTCGGCGCTGACATCGGGGATGGCGTCGGGTTTTATGGTCAACTGCACCCACCCCAGCATAGGTCCATAAACCTCCTATCGCCGGAAGGGGTGGAAACGGTACGGGTGATCCGGGGATCGCGACGGGGTACTGGGTAGCTGGTGCCGAGACGGAGGAGGGCACACATGACCCGTACCCCCGACGACTGGCGGATCCGGCGGTCCGGGATGGACCTGCACCGGCTGGCCGAGACCGAGTCGGTCTTCGCGTAAGGAAGGGCCCCCGCTTAACGCTTTCGGTATAGGAAGGGCCCCCTATTAACAGCAGGACAACCGGAGTCGGGCCAGCGCGGCAGTCCGCCGGCTGCTAGAACTCAACGGCGGCGCCGCAGTGCGACGGGTCAGTGTCTCCGGGCAGGGAAAGGACGATCCACGATGGTCAGTGCGGCTACGCCGATCGGGACCGACATCGATCAGAGTCGGCCGAACGTCGCCCGGATGTACGACTACTACCTCGGCGGTTGCCACAACTTCGCCCCGGACCGCGCCGCCGCCGAGCAGGTCCTGTCGATCTTCCCGGACACGCCGGTGGCGGCCCAGACCAACCGGCACTTCCTCCGCCGGGCGGTACGGCACCTTGCCACCGAACGGGGCGTCCGGCAGTTCCTCGACATCGGCGCCGGACTACCGACCCAGGGCAACGTGCACGAGATCGTGCGGGAGTGCGTACCCGGCTCCCGGGTCGTCTACGTGGACGTCGACCCCGTCGCGGTGGCGTACGCCCGCCAACTGCTGGCTGGCGCCCCGGACACCACGGTGCTCCGGGCGGACGTACGCCGACCGGACGAACTGCTCGCCGATTCCGAGGTCAACCGGCTGATCGACTTCTCCGAACCGGTGGCGGTGCTGCTGGTGGCCGTACTGCACTTCGTGCGGGACGCCGAGGACCCATGGGCGTCGGTCGCCCGGCTACGGGACGCCACCGTACCGGGTAGTCCGCTGGTGCTCTCGCACCTGACCCTGGACGGTGCGCCACCGGTGCCCGCCCAGGCGGGCAAGGCGGTCTACCAGCAGAGCAGCGCCCCGCTGGTACCCCGTACCCACGCCGACATCAGCCGCTTCTTCGACGGGTACGACCAAATTGAACCGGGCCTGGTCTGGTGGGGCGACTGGCGGCCGGAGCGGTCGCCCGACGGCGGCCGGCAGAGCGGTGTCTCCCACGGCTACGGCGGGGTCGGTCTCCGGCGCTGACCGTGGGCATCCGTCCGATCGGTACGGGGATTCGCGTCTTGGCGGCGGCGTAGTCGTCGATGTCGGCGAACGAGTCGCGGGAGACCAGCGCGGCGGCGTGGCCGACCCGCCCGACCGGATCGGTTCGCGCGGCATGCTGTTCAGGCGTGGGCGGCGGTGCGCCGGGTGCCGAGGAAGACGGCGGCGATGAGGACGCCGAGCAGGACGAGGGCGGTGTTGGCGGCGATGGCGACGGTAACGCCGTGCAGGATCGCCCCGGCGGAGACGGCTCCGGCGGTGGTCGCGGTGACGATCGCGGACATGATCGGGGTGCCCATGGTGATGCCGACCTGCTGGGACATCGAGGCCAGTCCGGTGGCCAGACCCTGCTCGTGGTCGGGCAGTCCGCCGGTGGCGGTGACCATGAAGCCGACGATGACCAGCATGTTGCCGATGCCGCCGAGGAAGGTGGCGGGCAGCAGCAGCCCCATCGAGGCGGACGTGCCGCCGAGGAGGAGCAGGACGGCGGTGAAGACGGCCTGCAACAGCCCGCCCCCGACCAGGACGGTCAGGGTGGAGGTACGGGCGATCACCTTCGGGGCGAGCACGCCGCCCACCACGGTGCCCAGGCCCAGGACGCCGAAGGAGATTCCGGCGGCCAGCGCGGAGAAGCCGAGGGTCTTCTGCATGTAGACGGTGAGCAGGTAGACCAGGGAGGTCTCGGTGACGAAGGCGAGCATGCCGAGCACGTTGCCCCAGGCCACGGTGGGCTTCTTCAGCACGTGCACGGGAACGAGGGGCTGGGCGGCACCACGCTCGATGACGTAGAAGACGACCAGCAGAGCCGCGCCGACGAGCAGGCCGGTGAGAGCGGCGGGGTGGGTCCAGCCGTGCTCGCCGGCCTGGGTGAGGCCGTACACGATGCCGAGCAGGCCGAGGGTGACCGACAGGGCGCCGGGCAGGTCGACCTTCGGACGCTCGGTGGGGCGCGACTCAGTGATGACGGTGGGGGCGACCAGCAGGACGGCGAGAGCGACGGGCACGTTGATGAAGAACGCCCAGCGCCAGGAGAGCAGGTCCGTCAGGACGCCACCGAGGACGGCGCCTGCGGTGAACCCGGCCGACATCAGCGCCCCGTTGAGGCCGAGCGCCTTCTGGCGCAGCGGGCCTTCGGGGAAGGAGGTGGTGAGCAGGGCAAGGCCCGCGGGTGTCGCGGCGGCGGTGGCCAGGCCCTGAACGACGCGGGCGATGATGAGGATCTCGGGGTTGGGGGCGAGGCCGCCGACGAGGGACGCCAGGCCCAGCAGGCCGAGGCTGCCGAGGAAGATGCGCTTGCGGCCGACGAGGTCGCCGATTCGGCCGAGGAAGAGGGTGAACCCGGCGGCGCACAGGGCGAAGGTGGTGGCGATCCACTGCAGGTTCGCCAGGGAGAAACCAAGGCCGTCGCCGATCTTCGGCAGGGCGACGTTCAGGATCGAGAAGTCGACGGCGAGCATGAACTGGGCGACCAGCAGTACCGCGAGGACCACCTTGAGGCGGCCGGTCAGCCGCTGCGGGAAAACATCGACGGCGGCAGCCGCGACAGTGCCCCCGGGCGCGGGCCTGGTTGTGGACATGACAGGAGCTTCCTTCCGGGTCTGCCGACCTGAGCCGACAGCAGTGGGTGCGCGGGGTGTCATCGGTGACGTGGGTACAACCCAGCCGAACTAAACGGTTCCCACGTTCCGTTACGATGGGAACCGTAGCACCGTGTGACGCGCTAAGGGAACCCGAGTCCCGATACGGGCTCTTGTGAGTAAGGAGTCAACCCAATGGCCACCGCACCGCAGCCCGGCAGCATCCGCCCCGGCGGACGTACCGCCCGCGTCCGCGAAGCCGTCCTGCAAGCCGCCGGTGACACCCTCGCCGAGAAAGGGTTCGACGCCCTGGACCTGGCCGAGATCGCCCGGACCGCAGGCGTGGGGAAGACCACCGTCTACCGCCGCTGGGGCACCCCGGGCGCACTCGCCGCCGACCTTCTCGACCACATGGCCGAACAGTCCCTGCCCCGTGCCCGAACCGGCAGTGTGGACAAGGATCTTCAGGAGAACGCCCGCCTGGTCGTCAAAACCCTGACCGACCCCCGCCAAGGGCATCTCTTCAAGGCCCTGATCGCCGCCTCGCTCTGCAACGAACAGGCGGCCCAGGCACTGCACCGCTTCTACGCGGTACGCATCGACGAATGGGCCGGCTGCGTCACCGACGCCGTGGAACGCGGTGAGCTGCCCCACGGAACCGACCCTCGGCGCGTCATCGTCAACGTCTCCGCGCCCCTGTACTACGCCCTGCTCAACACCGGGGAAGCGTTGACCGACGAGGCGGCGGACCGCGCTGCGGCCACGGCTCTGGCCGCCGCGCGCGCCGGGGTGGGGTGATCAACGACTGACCGCTCAGAAGCGACCGCCACCGTTTCTGCGCCAGGGCCGAACCTTGTACAGGCCGGCCCAGGCGGTCGGGGTCAACCCTGGAGCCGTGCGCTGAGCTGTTGGGGTTCGGGTACCCTGTTGGCTCAGCGGGCCGTTAGCTCAATTGGCAGAGCTGAGGACTTTTAATCCTTAGGTTCTGGGTTCGAGTCCCAGGCGGCCCACTACAAACCACTTCTGAGCTGCTAAAACGTCGGACGAAGATCATCGGGCACAGCCAGGGCACAACTCAGCTCCGATCTTGGTCTGCGCGAGGTTCCCGCCGTGCGCTGTCTGCGTTCCGCAGGAGGCCACCGACCAGGCCGCGTGGCCGGTCCTTCTTCGGCATCCAGTGGACGTAGGTCTCCAGCGTGATTCGCAGGTTGGCGTGCCGCAGTGCCTTCTGTACCTCCTGGGGCTCTACGCCGTTGCTCATCAGCGTGGTGGCGAAGAAGTGCCGCAGGGAGTGAAAGGTGCCTTCCTTCGGCCATCCGGCCGCCTTACGCCACTCGGCCCACAACTCCGACCAGTAGGTGTCGTTCAGCAGCTTTCCTCGCGACGACGTGAACAGGACCGCCACTGGACGAGTCAGCCGCTCCCCCGTGGTGATGTCGGGAAGCTCGAACTCGACGGGACCGACATCGCTGACGTGAGCGGCCAGTTCCTCGGCAACCACCGCGTCCAGGTCCAGGGTGCCGGTGGAACCGCTCTTGGGCGTCGAGAGGTAGAAGCCACCGTAGTACTGGGGCGAGTGCCGCAGTTGCTGGATGACGTGCAGCTCGCCTCGGTGGTAGTCCGCGCAGCGGGAACCGTCTTCCATGCCCAGGACCTCACCGAGGCGAAGTCCTTGCCCGGCTCCCAGCCAGATAGCCGCTCGGAAGCGGCGCGGCACCACCTCAACGAGCTTGAGTACCTGGTCGCTGGTAGGAACCCATTTGGGTGCGCGCGAGAGACCGCGCAGGATCTGCGCGAGCTTCACGCCGTTGCAGGGGTTGTCGGGGATCACCTTGTCGATGACAGCGGCGTTCATGATGGTCTTGAGCAGACCGAAGTACAGGCTCACCGATGATTTCGGTACGCCGTTGTCGAGCAGCCGGCCGAGCCAGGCCAACACGTCGGTCAGGTTGATCGACGGCATGGCCTTTTCACCGAAGGCCGGCAGGAGGTGCTTCCGAAGGTTCTGCGGGATACGCTGTCGCGTTTCCGTGGCCCATCCCGACTCGCGCGACTCCCTCCACCGCTGCGCGTACTCAGCGAAGGTGAGCCGGTCCGCCTCACGCTTGACCTTCACCTCCGGTGCCACGCCCGAACGGCATTCGAGGTCGTAGGCTTCCGCGTCGACCTTGCGTTCGAACAGCTTCTCTCGGGACTCTCCGGCGGCGTCGGTGTAGCGGACCCGCCAGCGTTTGCCCCGGCCGTGTCGTTTGGAGGGGAGCCGTTTCTTGTCTGGCCCGCGTTTGGTCAGGTACCACAGGTCATCGATGGGCATGTCAGGCCGCCTTCCGGTCGAACCAGGCCCGCACGTCTGCGGGGTCGTAGCGCAGGTGACGGCCGACGCGGCAGGCGCGGGGGCCGGTCCGGCGGTGCCGCCACTGGTAGAGGGTGCCGACCGGGATGCCGAGGAACGCGGACACGTCGGTGATGCTCCACAGGCGTTCGGTGGGGTGGGTGGCGCTCATCGGGGCTCCTTCCGGTTCTGGCGGGCGGATCGGATGCGGTCACCGATCGCGGTGGCGAGTTCAAGCTGTTCCGGCGAGTCGTAACCGATGCCGAGGATCTGCCAGTCATTGACCACGATCACGTCGGCGTCCTCGGGAAGGCCCGCTTCGGTCAGCGCCGTGGCGAGCTGGTGTTCACGGCGTTCCGCGCGAAGGTTCTTGAAGGTGGTGCTGTAAATGCGTGACTTGGTGAGGAAGTGGCCCCGGAAGCCGAGCATGTGCGCCCAGTGCCGGAGTTTCAGGTCGGCGTACTGGTCCAGGCCGCCGAGGTCCCACGCGGTCTGAATCATGGCCCGGTGATGGGCGGACACCCGCAACCGGTCGATGTGTGCCTGTGAGCGGATACGCCGGTCCCCGGTCTCGGTGGCCCCGGTGCCCTTGGTGGCGTACTTGGCGATGTAGCCGGCAAGCCGGGTGTCACTGACCACCTGGTCCCCGTCGTCCCCGTCGCCGTTGTCGGAGATGTCGATGTCAGTAGCGGTGATGTCCTTGACGTCCACCTGAGCGCCCCACCCGAGAGGAAGCGATGTTCCGTCCGGCCGTTCGGTGTCGACCCGCACCGACGAGGCCGCGGAACGCACCGCGTCGCCCAGGACGTCAGGGGTCAGCCACACCGGAGGCGGTGAGTCGGGGCCGGTGGGTCCGTCGACGCGGATGACCGCGTGGAAGTGGACCAGGCCCCGGCGTTGGTATTCGGCGACCTTGGCGTAGGAGATGCGCAGGTGCGCGCCGGATTCGCGGACGGTGAGGCCACCAGCGGCGGCGACGGCCCGGCGTAGCGCGATGGTGAACCGGTGCCACAGTTTCCCGCTGTGCGCCTGCCACAGCACGGCGCCGGCGTAGTCGTAGGTGTCGGGGTCGAGCGGGCTACCCAGCAGCGGATGCCCTTCCGGGTGCCAGCGTTTGCAGGCGCAGGGCCGCCGGCCGGGCCGGTTGTGCACCGGGCCGAAGGACGGAGCGGTGAGGGTGACGAACAGCCGGGTAGAGCGGGCCACGGTGTCCGGGACGCCTTTGCCGCCGGACATGCCCGCGTGGATCAGGTGCCAGGCGTCAGCGGCGTACCGGTCCGCGCAGGTCGGGCAGACAGCGGCGCGGCGGGTACCGCAGGCAGCCCACACCCGACCCTGCCGAGACGCGACGAGTTGACCGGTCGTGGCGTGGCGAGCTTCAAACTTGCCGATCAGGCGGACCGGTTGAAGGCAGCCCTTGACGCTCTCGACACCGGCCCGCCATTCCCGGTAGGCCGGGGAGCGCATCCACCGGGTCAGCGCCGCTTCACCGTCGAACACCGGACGAGGGGGTGATGACATGGCGTTTCCTCCGAAGACGGGCCTGCCGTGCCCCGACGAGTTGGAGCACGGCAGGCCAGAACGAGAACGGGAAGGAAGAAGGAATGAAGGTCAGTGGGTGTGCCTGTTGACCGGGCGCCGGGCCGGGAACTCGTCGAGGACCTGGGCGACCTCTTCGGCGGTCATGTCGTGCCGGCCGGCGTACATGCCGAGAAGCCGGCGGGCGTCGTGGTTGTCGGCGCCGAGGTGCCGCAGGGCGTCGATGGTCTTGGTCACGAGGTCAGTGGGCATGGTCAGTCCGCCTTGTCGGTGAGAGGGAGCAGAGACCTGCCGCGCCCGCAGGATGAAGCGCGGCAGGCCAGAGATGCTGGACGGGCAGGCAGGGTCAGTTCGCGTAGCCGTTGACCGCTACCGGGGTGAGCCGGTCGACCACCCGTGACGCGATGGGCATGGGTAGCCGGGTGGCCTGTTGGATGTCGACGGCGGTGACGGGCCGGTCCAGGTCGGCGACGAGCCGCCGGATCTGGGCTTGCATCCCCGGTGGGATACCCAACCCATCCAGCGGCAGGGCCGGGGGCTCTACCGCAGCCGGATCGCTCTCCGGCGCCTCTTCCACCCGACGGACCGGAACCGAAGGGGGAACCTCGACCGGGACCGAAGCAGGGACCTCGACCGGGGTCGGAGCAGGAACCGGGGTGGACGGTTCCGCAAAGCCGGTCGACTTCTGCGGTACGGCCACCACCATCGGCGCGGCGTACGGTACCGGGGCAGGTTTCGGGGCCGGGGTCGACGCGGGCAGGGTGACGGCCCGCCGCGCCTGGGTGCAGCGTGCCTGCACGATCGGCATGACCTCAGCCAGGAAGAACACCAGGACCGGCACCATGATGTGAGCGGCCAGCATTCCCGCGCTGATGCCGCCTTCCCGGGGGAACAGCGCCGGCACCACGTTCATGACGAGGGTCGAGCCGAGCAGGAACCGCTTCAACCAGTCGACCGCCCGGGAGTCGATGTCGATCTCACGGGCGATCATCGCGGCTTCCCAGCGCAGGACGGTGATGAGGATTCCGACAAGGCACGGTTCGACTCCCCAGCAGCCCCACCACACCGGATCGGCCGGGGTGAGATGCCCGGCAAGGAAGTCTTGGACACCGGTGGTGGTGAACACCGACCCGATGGCGAGGAACAGCCACAGGGACCGGGTCACGCTCACCCGAAGCCGCTCGATATCCACGATGTCCAGCGCGGCATCCTGCTCCAGGTCGTGAAGCTGCCGCGCCACGTCGAGACGTTTGGCCAGCTTGCGTACTGGTCTGGGCTGCTTGACCGGTCGAGGCTTATCGCTGTCGTGTCTCGTCATGGCCCCGGTCACCCCGCCACCGTGGTCAGTTCGCTGTGCGGCCAACCGGCCACGCGCACCAGGTCGGCGATGTCGGTGTCGTCGCAGTACGCCGCCCGCACCCGCACCGGCGTACGCGAGCGCTGCCGGACCACGAACCCGATCCCCGCCGACTCCGGCACGTTCGGGATCTCATCGGCCAGGGCACCCCGGCGGCGCATGTCGTCCCCAAGGACCATGTCGACGTGACCGGCCGACGTGGCCCGCAGGCACACCCGCAGACTGAACAGGTCCCGTTGCGGGATCACGTCCTTGGTGGGTTCCTGGAGCGCGCCGATCACGCTGCCACCCAACGCCCGCGACTGGGACAGGATCAGCGGCAACACCGCCTGAACGCCCTTGGTCAGGGACCGGTCCCCGTACCCGGTCACCGCGCCCAGCTCGTCGACGACCAGGACGTCAAGCGGAGTTTCCCGCGACATGGCGAACGTCCGCCGACCCTGCTCCGCCAACACCTGCTTGCGGGCCTGCATGGTGGACCAGAAGCCCTGAACGACGTCCACGATGTCGCCGTCACTCTCGGCGTACCGGTGCGCCACCGGCCGCAGCGCGTTGAGTTCGGTGCCCTTGGGGTTGACCACGTGCAGGCGGACCAGGCCGTCACGGATCAGCGGCGCGCATGCCCGCAGCGCCATCCAGGTGATGGAGTTCTTACCCGATCCGGTGGCCCCGGTGATCAGCCAGTGCTGCCCGATCAGCGGCGCATGCCAGTCGGTGCCGTGCTCGGTCTCACCCAGGAACACGCGAGACAGGTCCACGGCCTCGGCATCGGTGGGCAGGTCCGGCGGGACGACCACCTGAGTGAACGGCTCGGACCGCTGGACGATCAACGCGATCACCTGCGGCCGGATCCGCTCGATACCGATCCGTTCCGCGCCCAGCGCCACGGCGAGAGCTTCGGCGGCTTCCTCCCACAGCTTCGGGGTCTGGCCGAGAAGAAGCCGGACGTACACCGTCTCCGTCGATGGGGAGTGCGACCGGACGCGGATGATCCGGGGAACGTTGATCACGCCGGTCGTGCGGTGGACCGTGACCAGGTTGCACGCCTCCATCACCCGGCCCCACCACGGCCCCAGGTAGGTCCGCGACAGCCACCGCCGACGCACCGCCCGCAACCGGGGAGCCGCCACCGTCGACCACGAATCGGGGTGACCCCGGTACCAGCCCACACCCGCCGCCACCGCACCGGCCATCACACCGCCGGTGGTCACCGGCCCGAACTCGACCACGCTCGCGGCCACAGCCGTCGGCGCCGCCACGAACCCCGGATGCCGGGCCGCCCAACCCGCGACCTTCCACTCCCACCCCTGAGCACGCTTACCCATCTCCCGCACCTTCTCTCACCATGTCGTCTGCAATTCCGTCGTATCTACTTGACTTGCGGCATAGGAAAGGCCCGGATCGGATCACCAACCCGGGCCCTTTCCTACCGAGCAGTTATGGTCAGCGGACCGCGTCGAGCATCCTCTTGGCGACCGTCGTTGCCCGTTTCGCCTTAGCCGTTTCCTCCATCCACGGCGTCGCCTCTTCCAGCAGGATCAGCAGCACCGCCACCGACCGACGTAGTTCGTCGTAGTGCCGCATGTACCGCTGCCTTTCCGGCATTCCCTTCATGGACCGCCGCAGCAGCCGCATTGCCTGATCGATGCCGTCATAGGTGTCGTTGATCTGGTACGACATCAGCTCACACCTTCCACGGTTTAGCGATCAGATCCGCTTCGTACGTCTTCACCCTCCGGTGAAACGCCCGCAGCGTTTCCACGGTCTGCCTGTGCGCGTCCTCCAGGTCCTCAATCCGGGCCGCGAATTGATACAGCGTCCCCGGCGGCGGCTCACACGCCTTGATCAGGCTGCTCACCCCGTCCAGCAGCATCGCTAGGCCCTGCACGTTGCCGACCAGCGCCTCATACCGGGAACGCCCGGTTAACGACTTCACGACCTCCGGTACCAAATCCATCCGCCGTTCCTTCCCTAGACGATCGGTGGACACCACCCACCCCCGGAACGTGCCCCGAGGGGCGGATAGAACCCACCGGCCTTAGGTCACTCCCGGCCGGACAGACGCCACACCCGACGCCACCGCCGCGTTTCACGACGAATCAACCCAACGTTGATCGACACCGACAGCAACAACAACCCGACAAGAACCAGTTCGAAATCAGACATGACAACCTCCCTTCAATTTCACAAAGAATCGAATTCGGCCTGTTTTAGGCAAGGATGTATCCACTGTGGAATTCTCAACGAACAATCTGCCCAGGGCACAACCGGCGCACCAGCCGCACTACCAAGACATAAGCGCCCCGACCCGACTCGAACGGGTCACCCACCAGACAGGGGCGGGGCCGAAGACTCCTACCGAGCCTCAGCGCGCAGCCGACTTGAGGCCCTGCGCCTTCCACGTCAGACCCGACCGGCCATCCCGCTCCCAGTGCGACACCGTGGCGCCGATCAGCTCCACCAGGTCGCCTTCCTCGATCCCCTCCGGACTGACCGACAGCGTGATCTTCAGTTCCTCACCCTTGGCCCGGTAGCCGTCCTCGGTCGCCAAGGGCTTGGCGAACACCGCCACCGTGTACAGCGGGTCATCCGACCCGTAAGCCGTGAGCACCTTCCCGTCCTGATCCACCTTGATCGACGGCTCCTCCACCACGCGCAGCTTGAAGCCCGCCAGGTTCACCGGAATGTTCCGCATCTCGCCGCTCTCCTTCGATCGATCTTCTTCGCACGCTGAGTCGTTTGGCCCCAATCAAGGACCTTCGCCCCTAGGCCCCTTTAAAGGAGCATGGGAGGACTCTAGCGTCTCCCGCATCACAGCGGCAACCCCTTCAAAGGGGTAAAGTAGAGAAGTTCTGAGTGAGGAGGCTGGAGCATGGCAGCGAAGTACGACCACATCGCAGATGACCTGCGGAAACGCATCAGAGAGGGAGATCTAGCGCCGGGAGAACGCCTGCCGGCAGAGACTGACCTAATGGGTCAGTACCGCGTGGCGCTGAACACCCTGCGCCGGGCGGTGGACACGTTGGCCGCCGAAGGTCTCCTGGAGAAGCGGCAAGGAGTCGGTACCTGGGTCCGACAGCGCCGCCAGGCGACGCGACGCCACAACGAGCGCTATCACTGGGAGAAGCGCAGGGTTCACCTGCCGGAGGAAGAGCGGCTAGGAGACGGGGCGAGCGAGAAGGACACGGGCCTGACCTTCGACGACCTCGAATTTCGTGCTACCTACTCGACAGTTGAAGCCAATGAAGACCTGGCGAGGGTGTTCCGCGTACCAGTCGGAACAAGCATGTTGCGCCGGGACTATCACACGAAGCCCAGGGGGCACGGTGCGCCGCTGGCGATCAGCAAGGGTTCGTTCCTGGTCTACGACTTGGTAGCAGCTAACCCGGACTTGCTGGACGAGGCCAGGGAGCCATGGCCCGGCGGTACGCAGCACCAGCTCTCCACCATCGGCATCGAGCTAGCGCGGATCATTGACGAGGTCTCATGCCGGCCCCCCACCCCCGAGGAGGCACGCATCTTCGACTTTGGCACCGGAACATCTGTGTTCGTGCTCCGGAAAATCTCCATCGACACCACGGGCCGAGTCGTTGAGGTGTCAGATGCGGTCTGGCCGGGAGACCGCGTCGACTTGGTCTACACGACCGAGCTTGCGCGGTGGTCCGAGTGAACACCGTCAGCCTGATTACCGCCGTGCACCCACCGAGCGTGCCCTACTTGCTCGATGCGTACGAATCGCTGGATGCCCAGGAGCTACCCGAGGGGTGGAACTGGCAGTGGGTAGTACAAGAGGATGGAACCGCCGAAGCTGCGCGATCTGCACTACCTGACGACCCGAGAATCAGTTACGGCTGTAATCGTGCCGGAGGTCCGGCAGTTGTCCGGACAACCGCGCTGATGAGAGCGACGGGAGGGCTCATCCGCAACTTTGACGCCGACGACAAGCTGCTTCCCGGTGCCCTGGCTCGGGACATTAGTCATCTTGTCAGTGACCCATCTATCGGATTCACGGTGTCGAGGTGTCTCGATCTCTTGCCGGATGGCGGCATCAAGAGTTGGGCGCACCTAGATCCCGCCGAAGGCCGGCTAGCCCAAGGGGCGATCATGGCGCAGTGGCAGAACAACGACTGGCAACTGTCGGTTCACCCCACAACAACCTGCATCCGGCGGGAGCTGCTACTAGCCGTTGGCGGATGGATGGCGATGACCACCGCCGAAGACACCGGAATGCTTCTTGCTGCCAACGCCCTAGCCGATGGCTGGTTTATCTGGGAACCGAGCATCCTCTACCGAAAGCACGAAGCCCAGGTGACGGCTCAGCGGTACCACACTGAACCGATTGAGCGACAGGCCCGACGTGATCTTATCGTTGCAAGGGTCAACGCGCTTGCCTCGTTTCTCACGCCGACCTCAGCGGCATAGCTGGCTGCTTGCAGGCGCCCGCCGGACGGCTTGAAACCGGCGGGCGCCTTGCTGTTGATCGTAACCAGCACGACGGCCCATAGTCACGTACAGCTAAGTCGTCACGGATTGGAGCGCCCGGAGTGACCAACCCGAGAGAGCGGGACGAGTTCGAGCGGATGAGGCTTGTTGCTCAGATTGAGCGCGCCCGTGCCTTCATCCAGCAATACGAGGAGCACCAGGAGTTCTACCGGCGCCAAGTCGAGGACAGTCGGTACGAGCTTGGTAGGCTCGATGAGCGGCTAGGAGGTTCGGACCATGAGCATTGATCGGCAAATCCAGGCGCTTCGCGACCTGCTGCGCGCTGACCATGAGGCATGGATTGCCGAGGTTCAGAGCTGGGCCGACGAAGCGGAAGCCGCTGGCGACGTGACGCGGCATCGACGCCATGCTGAGCACGTAGCGAGGCTGAAGGCGATGCCCTACCCGTGGGAGCAGTCGCACGCTGCGTAGCCAGGTCGGCATGGCTGAAGCGTAGCGTGTGTTCAAACTTTCTTTACTTGGTCAAGGGCGGGCCGCAAGCGGCCCGCCGCCGTGCCTGCGCCGGGGCGCGCATGCGGCCTGGCGGCCGGTCACGTCCCGGCGCGCACGGCGTGGCTGTGAGGGAGCCATAGACGCAGCCGCAGCACGGCGCCGGCCGGACCCTCAGACGGACATGCGGCCCGCCACCGCCAGGCCCGACGAGGCCACCGCGGATTGCCGCAGGCGTACCGGTACGCCAGGTCGAAGCCGGTCGCCGTCGAGGATCAGCGCCGAGAGTGCCCACCAGGTACGCCCCGCACGTTCCAAGCATGGGGGCGGTGTCCGCCGAGCGCGTGCTGACGACCCCCTGTGCACCTGACGACGGTGTCCAGGTCAGGTCAAAATCTGGCACCGGCGGAAGGGGTGGGGTCCGCCGTGGGCGAGGCCGGAAACCCAGGAGCCGACACGCGCTGTGGCTGAGGTCGGGTCAAAGGCGAAGGCACAGCAACGGCCGCCGTCGTGCTCCGGGCCGTACTGCGGTAACAGTGCCCGCCGCTGGTCACCGTCCAGGCCGGCGAACGGGACGCAGACCGGCGAGGCGTACGTAGATCTCCCGCTTGGCTACGGCCTTGCCTAGGTCATCGAGCTGATACCCCGTCAGCCACACCCAGCCGTGGTAGGTGGGGTACGTGCTCACCGAGATGACCCGGAACGTGAAGGGCGGCTGTCCGGCGAACTGGACCGACGAGTCCCGGTTGATCAATAGTTCTTCACCAGGTCGTGGCCGCCGGAGTTCGGTCATGGCCGTACGCGCCTTCCTTCGCGGGCGGTGCTCTGCCCGGCCGGGTACGGGGAGGCCCGGCCGGGCAGAGGGTTCCGCCGCACCGGGGCGAGTTCGGGTTCTCTACGTCCGGCACAGCGGGTAGCCGCACCCTACCCGAACTGGTACATGGTGGTCCATGGTCTGCCATGCCTGACCAGCGTCGTCCGTGCCGGCATAGCGTCGAGATGTGATCGACCCCGAAGGGCCGGTGCCCGTCTATCAGCAGTTGGCGGCGATCCTGCGCGAGCAGATCGAGCGTGGAGACCTGCTGCCCAACCGGCCGATCCCGAGCGTGGCCCGGCTCCAGCAGGAATACGGCCTGGCGCGCGGCACCATCCTGCACACGGTTCGGGTGCTGGTAAGTGAGGGCCTGGTCTACGTGGTGCCCGGCAAGGGCACGTTTGTCAAGGCACCCTGAGCACGCGGCAGGCAGTCGGGGCGAGCATCCGTTCAGCATCGATCCGTGCGGACATAGGTGTCGCACCAGGCCGGCGCTTCCACCTTCCAGACCCGCCAGCCGCCCTGGTCCTTCCGAACCTCAAAGCGCCAGTGGTGCCGGCTTCCCGACATGGACAGTCGATCCTGCCACCAAACCGCGTACACGTCGGTGACGACCAGGGCGACGCCCTCCCGAAGGTGGGTCACCTGCAACGGGCCTGATTCCAGCTTGCTCGGCGGGGTGGCTCTCCTCATGTCTGCCCGGTACCCGCGCCACTGGTCGACCAGGCTGTCACGGCGATCGGCAGCAAGTACCCGGTACAGGCCGCCGTCATCCCCACTGCTGAGCCGCAGCAGGTAGACGAGCGCCGCAGCACTGGGCGCCGGCTCTCCCCGCTCCGCTTCCACTTGAAGGCTGACCGCCCACCCCGCAGGCACCGACAGCGCACCGGTACACACGAAGACCACCAGCGCCAGGAGAGTCCACGGCCAGTGTCCGACCGGCAGGGCACCACGCTTCACACCGAACACACTAGTGATCTTGACCAAGTTCGCCCAAGGCCGCCAGGATCGCCATGATCATCGGGCACAGATCCGGCACAACTGAGGCCGAAAACCCGTGTAAAACGTCGAGAGACGTTGAGGGTTGCGGCCCTGGTCAGAGGCCGGATCTGCCCGGTTCAGGATGATCTATCGTCGGCGTTCGACATTCTGGGTTCGAGTCCCAGGCGGCCCACAGAAATCGGCCATGACCAGCGCATATAGGCAAATGTCGCTGCGGCGCGGATCCGTTCACCGCCCAGGACGCGTTCGAGGTCATCATCGCGCCACTGGTGGCCGGGCTGTCGGTACCCGTCCGAGCGGACCGGAAGATGCGACGCGCCTTGTCGACCGAATCCTGCGGATCGCGCCCGCCTGAACGACTGCGGCCCGACACTCCAGGACGCCGAACCTGTGGATTGAAAGTCCACAGCTCTGCCAATTGAGCTAGCGGCCCTGTCCGCCAAGGCTATCGCGGCGTGCCGGTGGGCTAGCGGCTTCCGCGGTGGGGCACGCCAGGGCACCGCGTGGGCCAGGCTGCTGCTGCCGCTGTGGGAGCGCCCGCCGGGGCGGCAGCCGTCGGTCGACAGATATTGCCGCAGCCCGCCAGCTCTACAGGCAGCCAACCAGCCACGACGGTATCGAGCAAGGTGGAAGAAACGACCCCGGTGGCCCGGTGCCACGATCTGCGCTGCGTGTCCCGCCGGACACGTACCGGCCGATCCGGGCCGGTCGGCCAGCCGGAGGGGGGACCAAACGTGAATCGACGACAGTTGCTGGCGCTCGGTGGCGTGGCGGGGGGCGCGGTCCTGCTGCCGACCGCCGAGACCAGCGTGGCGCAGGCCCGGATCCACGCGCCGCAGCCGGTGGGGCACGATCACGGCCGCGCGGCACCGGCGGTCGCGGTACGCCCCGACGTCTCCGAGTTCTCCGTTCCGATGCCGCTGCCACCGGTCCTCGCCCCGGTGGTGTCCCGGCACGACGTGCAGATATTCCGGTTGGCCATCAAGCCGGCCGATGTGTCGATCCTGCCCGGTGTGCTGACCCCGGCCTACACCTACGGCGGCAGCTTCATCGGACCGACGATCCGGGCGAAGGCCGGCCGCCGGGTGATCGTCAGCTACCAGAACCAGCTCAGCGTGCCGACGAACGTGCACCTGCACGGCGCCCACGTCGCGGCGAGCAGCGACGGGTACCCGATGGACCTGATCGAGCCGGGCGGCACCCGGATCTACGACTACCCGAACCGGCAGCAGGGCGCGACGCTGTGGTACCACGACCACAGCCACCACACCGAGGCCGAGCACGTCTTCCGGGGCCTGCACGGGTTCTACCTGATCGAGGATGAGGAGGAGGCCGATCTACGCCTCCCCAGTGGCGCGTACGACGTGCCGATCATGATCCGGGACGCTGCCTTCGACGCCGAGGGGAAGCTGGCCTTCTCCTTCGACCCGAGCACCCGTACCACTCTGCTGGTGAACGGCAAACCGCAGCCGTACTTCCGGGTCGCCGCCCGCAAGTACCGGTTCCGGCTGCTCAACAGCGCGAGTGAGCGGGTTCTCCAGCTCAACCTGGGCGGCGCGGAGATGGTGCAGATCGCCTCCGACGGTGGCCTGCTGCCCGCGCCGGTACCCCGTACCGAATTGGTGCTGGCCTCCGCCGAGCGGGTGGAGCTGGTGGTCGACTTCTCCCGCTACCCGGTCGGCAGCCAGCTCGTCCTCTCCGACGGCAGCACCCCACTGCTCCGGTTCGACGTGGTCCGCAGCGCGCCGGACAACAGCCGGGTACCCGACCGGCTGCGTCCGCTACCGGCCCTGCCCAAGGCGACGGTCTACCGGGAGGTGTCGCTCGGCTTCGACTTCACCTCGGGTGACCTGCCGATCGGCGTGATGAACGGCCGCCCGTTCGATCACAACCGGGTGGACTTCCAGATCAAGCGGGGTACCACCGAGATCTGGAACATCACCAACGCCGACCCCGAGTTCGTCACGCACACCTTCCACATGCACCTGGAGCAGTTCCGGGTGCTGGAGCGCAACGGGGGCGCCCCGTCGCCGGACGACGCGGGGCGCAAGGACACCGTCTTCATCCCGGTGGGTGGCTCGGTGAAGATCCAGACTACCTTCACCGACTATCTCGGTCGGTACGTCTACCACTGCCACTTCCTCGACCATTCGAGCCTCGGGATGATGGCCCAGATGGAGATCGTCGGATAGTTCGACCGTCCGGCCCGACCGACAATCCGTCGGTCGGGCCGTTCCGTGTCCGAGTGGTTGATGTGATCCTGTCCGGACGGCGGCGACTACTCGTTCATGCCGGTCGTCTGCGCAGCGTGACGCCTGGATGGCCGGCCGGGAGGGTAGGGCGGGAACGCGCTGCGGTGGCAATTTCCGTCATTGCGCCGTCGCTAGGTGTCGAACTGTCAGCGTGTCGGCAAACAAACATCGAACAGGGCTTTCGGTCCGGTATCGGATCCTGTTAACGTGACGCGCTCGGGAAACACGGCCGGCTCACCTGCCGGTCGTGTGTACGCAAGAGACACCCAGCCCTTGCGGCTGGACACGGGGATTCGTCGGTCGCCTAGGCGTCGCGTCACGCGCGCTGGAAGGCGTAGTTCGATTCATGTACCTGTTCGACCGCCCCGAGCCCACGCGGCTCGACCGAGCTGCGTGTATGTACATGGGACGACGGGAGTAACTGCTTGTCCGCAAAGTCCAAGTCTCGCCGGTCCGGGCGCCGCGTTGTCGGCGTCGTCGCTGGCCTGACGATCGGAGCCACCGCCGTTCTGTCGCCCGTTGGTGCGGCGCAGGCGGCCTCCACCGACCTGCCGCCGCTGCCGGACAACGCCAAGCTGGTCGGCGTACCACACAAGAAGCTGCCGGCGGGCGCGGTGCGCGCCACCGAGGGCGCGCCGCGGGCGGGCTCCTACGGGTCGGTGTTCACCAACAGGCCCACGCTGGATGGCAAGACCCGGGTGGTCAACGGGACGCCAGCCAACGCTTCGGAGTTCCCCAGCGTGGTCGGCATCCGCAACCTCTTCATCGGCTGGGATGAGAACGGTCAGGCGGGCTGGTACGAATCCACCTGCACCGGCACCGTGCTCAGCCCGACCAAGGTGCTGACCGCGGCGCACTGCACCGTGGACTACCCCTTCGGGACCAGTTGGGTCATCGCCGGCCGGACCAACCTCGACGACGAGACCGCTGGTTTCGTCGCCCGGGTCGCCACCACCTGGACCCACCAGGGCTACAACCTCGCCGCGCAGTACGCCGGCACTGCCCTGGCGCCGGTCGACGACGTCTCGGTGCTCACCCTCAAGGACGCGCTGCCGGCGACCTACACCCCGGTCAGCCTGTCCGGCCAGGGCGACCAGGCGCCGTACACGGCGGGCACCTCGGCGGAGATCGTCGGGTACGGCATGAGCGACCCGAACGACGGCGGTTCGGCGGGCATCCTGCACAAGGGCACCGTGGAGATGAAGAGCAACACCGACTGCTCCAGCTCCTACGGCGCGGCGTACGACGCCAACCGGATGATCTGTGCTGCCGGTAGCACGACGCCCACCACGGACACCTGTCACGGTGACTCGGGTGGCCCGATCTTCGTTGCCGGCAAGCAGGTCGGCATCACCAGCTGGGGCAAGGACCCGTGCGGCACCACCCCTGGTGTGTACGAGCGGCTGAGCTACTACAACAGCTCGATCTCCTCGGACCTCAACAAGCACGGCCTGGTCAACCTGGACTGGACCGGCGACGGGCACAGCGACCTGTTCACCCGGGGCCCGGACGGCATCCTGCACTTCTTCACCGGTAGTGGGCTGAGTTCGGACGGCTACGGTGGCATCAACGGCTACTCGAAGCTCAACTCTTGGGGGAGCTTCGCCGGCTACAACAAGCTGTTCCGCACCTACAACTGGAACGACGACAAGACCCCGTCGATGATGGCGCGGGACGGTGCCGGCAACCTGTACCAGTGGAAGACCGACGGCGAGGGCACCATCATCGGTGGTCGTACCCAGATCGGTTCGGGCTGGGGCAGCTTCACCGACATCATGGTCACCAACAACTGGACCGGTGACGGGCGTCCGAACCTGATGGGCCGCAAGGCCGACGGGACGCTGGTGCTCTACACCAGCAACGGTGCCGGTGGCTGGCTCAACCCCAAGGGCACCGTGATCGGTACCGGCTGGAACTCGTTCAACGTAGTGCTCACCCCGGGCTCCTGGCTGGGCGACGGCAAGCAGTCGCTGATCGGCCGTCGGCCGACCGGTGAGCTGATCCTGTTCAACAGCGACGGCGTGGGCGGCTGGAGCAACCCGAAGGGTACCCAGATCGGTTCGGGCTGGGGCGGCTTCCCGGTCTTCCTGTCGCCGGGTGACTGGAGCGGCGACAACCTGATCGACCTGGTCGGGGTCAACGAGAGCGGTGCGCTGCGGCTCTACACCACCAACGGCCAGGGTGCCTGGCTGGACGCCAAGGGCAAGCAGCTCGACACCGACTGGGACTACTTCAACGCGGTCTTCTGATCGGTACGACCGGTCGCCGCTGACGCGGTGACCACGGTCATCGGCCCCCGGCAGGGTTCACCTGCCGGGGGCCTCCGTCAATCCCGGACGAATAGCCCGGTCCGGGCCGGGAAGACCGTCGCCGCCACCGGAGGACGGGAACGACGCCGCCGGGACCGGATCTTTCACCGTCCGTGAACGATTCAGGGCGTCCGGACCGGGTACCGGACCGGAATGCGGATCGTCATCGTGGGTGCCAGTGGCAATGTCGGTACCGCCCTGCTGCGGCGCCTGCACCGGGAACCGGGTCTGGAACTCGTCGGTGTGGCCCGCCGGCCGCCGCAGGCCGGCGCCGGTACGCCGTACGACGCCGTCCGGTGGCACGCACAGGACATCGGTGTCCCCGGTGCGGCGGACGAGCTGACCCGGATCTGCACCGGGGCGGACGCGGTCGTACACCTGGCCTGGCAGATCCAGCCCAGTCACGACCAGCAGGTACTGCACCGTACCAACGTGGCCGGCAGCCGGGCGGTGTTCGACGCGGTGCGCCGTGCCGGTGTACCGGCCCTGGTCCACGCCTCCTCCGTCGGCGCGTGCGCGCCGGGGCCGAAGGACCGGACGGTGGACGAGAGTTGGCCGGTGACCGGGGTGCGCGGGTCGTCGTACAGCCGGGACAAGGCCGAGGTGGAGGCGATGCTGGACCGGGTCGAGGCGGAGCAGCCGGGGTTACGGGTGGTCCGGCTCCGACCCGGCCTGATCTTCCAGCGGGAGGCCGGTACCGAGATCAGCCGATACTTCCTCGGGCCGCTGGCTCCGGTACGCCTGCTGCGGTTCGGCCGGATCCCCCTGGTGCCGGCGAACCGGCGGCTACGGATGCAGGCGGTACACGCCGACGACGTGGCGGACGCGTACGCCCGGGCGGTCCTGGGCGACGCCCGGGGGGCTTCAACATCGCCGCCGACCCGGTGCTGACCCCGGAACTGGTGGCCCGGCACTTTCACGGCCGTACGGTACCGGTACCCGGTCCGGTGCTGCGGGCCGCCGCCGCGCTCACCTGGCGGGCCCGGCTGCAACCGGTCGATGCCGGCTGGGTGCAGTTGGCGTTGGGCGTACCGCTGCTGTCGACCAACCGGGCGCGGACCGAACTCGGCTGGCGGCCGACGGTGGACGCGGTGACCGCGCTCCGCGAACTCTTCGCCGGGATGGCCGGGCGGGCGCACACCGCCAGCGCCCCGCTCTCCGGCGCGACCGGTCTCGCCGGCCGGCCCGGTGGACTCGTCCGGGGCCGGGTGCCGGGCCACGGGAACCCGTACTGATCGGGTCAGCTCAGCGTCGAGCCGCTGACCTGGGGGCGCGCCCCGCGCCGAGGAAGAAGATCGCCCCACCGCCGCTGCCCGGCGACACCGGCCGACGTGAGCACGTCGCCGTCGTCGACGGAAGGTGCTGCCCACCCCGGCCCCGGTCAGACGCCGGAGTGGGAGAGCGCGAACGCGGTCAGGAATCCGGCGACCGTGATCAGCCCGACGAGCAGGTGGGCGCCCTCGAACGCCTCCGGGATCATGGTGTCGGCGGTCATCGCCAGGATCGCCCCGGCGGCCAGCGCCGTGATCGTGGCCAGCACCACCGGGGGAGCGCCACCGAGCAGGGCGTACCCGGCGAGCGCAGCCGCGCCGCTGACCAGGGCGATCCCGCCCCAGAGGGCGAGGATCCAGCGACGGGGCCGGCCGGCGCCGAGCATCCCCGCTGCGCTGGACAGCCCCTCGGGCAGGTTGCTGAGGAAGACCGCTGCCACGGTCACCGCGCTGACCGTGCCGCCGGTGACCAGGCCGGCGCCGATGACCACCGATTCGGGTACGCCGTCGAGCAGCGCGCCGACCGCGATCGCCGAGCCGGAGCCGGGCTGTTCCCGCTCGGACGGCTGCTGCCGGCCGGACCGCTTCCGGTGCCGGGCGCCCCGCCGGGCCAGCAGCACGTTGGCGCCGGTGTAGGCGAGGGCGCCGGCAGCGGCACCGGTCGCGGTGGGCGCCAGTCCGGCGCTCTCGTGGGCCTCGCTGATCAGTTCGAACGAGACGGCCGAGAGCAGCACCCCGGCGCCGAACGCCATGATCGAGGCGATCAGCCGTTGCGGTACCGGCACCAGGACCCCGAGGACCGCCCCGATCAGCAGAGCCGACCCGGCCACCAGTCCCCAGCCACCCGCCTGCAACCACCCCGGCACAGCCGCACATTCTGCCCTGTTGTGGACGACGGCAGACCGGGAAGACCCGGCTGGTCGGCGTCGGAGCTGGTGGGACGGGGTGGGGCGTCAGAAGGCGCTGAACATGTACGGGAGTTGACGCGGGAAGATCCGGCGCAGCTCGGCTGCGGCGTCCGGTCCGATCGTCCCGTGGCCGCGCAGCCCCACCTCCACCGGGTCGAGCACCCCGTAGACCAGGGCGGAGAGTCCGGCTGCGGTGAGTACGGCGGTGGGCGCGGGTGCCCCGGCGCTGCCGACCTCCAGGTGCCCGCTGGTGCCGTCGAGCAGGTGGGTGCCGGCGAGGTAACGGTCGTCGGCCAGTTCGATCCGGACCCGGCCCGGCCCGGTGGGCAGACCGGGCAGTGCCTCCAGGGACAGTAGCCGGGCCATCGGGGCGGCGTAGTCCGGCTGGGACACCCGCGCCTCGGTGGTGACGGCGAAGTCGGTGCCCCACAGTTCGGGGAACTCGTCGGCTGGCACCTCGACCCTGATCCGGCTCACCTGGCCGGCGTGGCCGGCGAGGAAGCGCAGCAGCAATGCACGGGCCACCGGGTCAGCCGCGAGCAGGTCGTCACCGACCAGGTCGCCGGCATGGTCGTCGATCCGGTAGGTGAGCGTGCCGACGGTGGCCCCGTCGATCTCGGCGGTGACCAGCCACCGTTCGTCCATGTCGCGTACGCGCTCGGCCCAGCGCCCGCAGAAGATCGAGAAACCGTGCCGCTGGTGCAGGCACCGCTCGGTGAACTCCCGGTACCGGGGGTAGCCGGCGCTGATCCGCTGCCAGCTGACCTCGCCGGGCAGGTCGGCGCGGAGCAGCGGGCCGAGATCCTGGGGTGCGAAGGTGGCGGTCCGGGACAGCGGTAGCCCGACGTAACCGAACCGTTCGTAGAACGAGGGGCGGAACGGGTAGAGGGCGCTGACCAGGTGCCCCTCGTCGCGCATCTCGTCGAGTAGCTGGTGCAGCAGCCGGCGGACGTGGCCCTGCCGGCGGGACAGCGGGTGCGAGGCCACCCCGGCCACCCCGGCCATCGGCAGGATGGCACTGCGGACGTTCTGCCGCATCGGGATCGCGGTCGCCGTGGCGAGCGAGGTGTCCCCGTCGAGGACCACCAGCGTGCGGTTGTCCTCGTGGAGCGCCGCCAGCCTGCGGGCCTGGTCGGTCCGGTCGGCCGTCTCGGGGGAGGGCTGGAAGGCGTACATGCGCAGCGGGAAGCTGTGCGTCACCAACTCGTCCGTGGTCAACCGGCGGATCTCCATCCGCCCATCCCAACGCCCCCTGCCGTACCCGCGCAACCGGATTCGGGTGGTGGGTGACGTGATCCACTCCGTTCCCAGGAGGTCGGGTGGTCCGCACCGGGCGGACGCCCCGTTTTCCTGGAAACGGAGCAGCGCGGCGGGGTGTGTGTGCCCGCAGGGGGATCAGTGCGCGGGCAGGTAGCGGATGTGCCGACGACGGCGCAGCCGGATGGTGAACACCCCCGCGACCAGCAGCACCAGCATGAGGGTGACGGCCAGCCCGTGCAGGCCACCCCGGAGAAGGTAACCGTCGCCGGTCCGGTCGACCGCCCAGGTGGCGATCTCCCGGCTGGCCCAGAACGGGGTGAACTTCGCGCCGGTCCCCGCCGGATCGATCAGCATCTGGACGGCGACCACGGTGAGCAGCAGCAGGGTGCCCTCCAGGTCGCGGGGGAGCACCGCCCCGATCAGCATGCCGAACGGCGCCGCCACCGCCACGCAGCAGAGCATCGCGGCGGCCACCCCGCCGTACCGGACGAAGTCGGGCGCGTCGACGAGTACCAGCAGCAGGAACGGCACGGACAGCACCAGTCCCAGCGCCCAGAGACCGATCATCCGGCCCAGGTAGAGGTGGTGCGGCCGGTACCCGGCCAGCCGGAGCCGGGGTTCCAGCTCGCGTGCGGCGCCGGTGGCGAACAGGGCGGCGGTGCTCACCGCCCAGGCCACGCCGAGCATCAGCGACCGGATCGACTGGCCGACGTAGCCGTCCCGCCGGATCAGGTAGAACGCCAGCGGCATGAGCAGCAGCAGGGCCAGCACACCCCGACGGCGTACCAGTTCCCGCAGGGTCATCTCGGCGATGGTGAACAGCCGGCCCATCAGCGGCCTCCCCGGGTGGTCGCGGCAGGGGTCAGATCGAGTACGACGTCCACCCGGTCGAGCTGGGTGAGCAGGTGGGTGACCACCACGACCGCCCTACCGGCGTCCCGGAGCTGCCAGAGCTGGTCCCAGAAGTTGATGTACGTGCCCCGGTCGAAGCCCTGGTAGGGCTCGTCGAGCAGCAGCACGTCCGGTTGGGTCATCGTGGTCAGGGCGAGGTTGAGCTTCTGCCGGGTGCCGCCGGAGAGGTGCCGGGCGAGGGTGTCGGACGGGGCGTCCCAGCCGAGGACCCGTACCGCCGAGCGACCGTCGGTCAGCGCCTGCCGGCGGCTGATCCCCTGGCCCGCGCCGAAGAGCGTGAAGTGCTCGTCCGCCAGCAGGAAGTCGGCGGTGCCGCCCTGCTGCGGGCAGTACCCGAGGCTGCCGACCACCTGCACCTGGCCGCTGTCCGGTGTGATCAGTCCGGCGCAGATGCGTAGGAAGGTGCTCTTGCCGCAGCCGTTGGCGCCGACGATGGCGGCGATCTGCCCGGCCCGTACGGTGAGGTCGGCGGAGTGCAGGACGGTCCGCCGGCCGTACCGCTTGCTGATGCCGGTCGCGTGCAGCCGGACCGGACCGGGCCGGCGGGCCGGGCCCGGCGGTGGCGGTGGCGGCGGGCCGAGGCTGTCGGCGACGGCCGAGGCGTACCCGGACGGGTTGCCGAACACCTGGGTCGGATGCTCGCCGCTCTCGCGCAGGTGGGTGGCGGCCTCGGCGACCACGTGCCGGGCGGTCTCCGGATCCACCCCGCGCCGGCCCAGCTCCGCTGCGAACGCGTCCAGCCACTGCGCACCGTTCACCTGTCGTCCCCCTTGCCGATGAGCGTGGTCACCCTGGTGCTGAAGGTCTGCCAGTCGTGCCCGCCGTGCCGGAGGGCCTGCCGCCCGGTCTCGGTGAGCCGGTAGTACTTCCGGGCCGGGCCGGCGTCGCCGGCCCGCCAGTCGGCGACGATCAGTCCGGTGCGCTGCAACCGCAGCAGTACCGGGTAGAGCGTGCCGCCCTGGATCGGGCCGATGCCGGCCATGTCGAGCGCCTGGGCGAGCTGGTAGCCGTAGGACTCCTGCTCGTCGAGCAGGGCCAGTACGCAGAGGTCGAGCACGCCGCGCAGCCACTGGCTGCGCCGGTCGGTCTCCATGGAGGGGACGATAGCGGAGCTACCTAGCTGGTTCAACTACCTAGTGGACCGGCCCCACCAGGTCGACATCGGCCACCACGACCGTCACGTTGTCCGGGGCGCCGGCCTGGTGGGCCAGCTTGACCAGCTGCTCCACGCACTGCTGGCGGTCGGTGTAGCTGGCCAGGGCGGTGCCGATCGCGATGTCCTCGACGTAGTCGGAGAGCCCGTCACTGCACAGCAGCAACCGGTCACCGGGTACGACGGCAAGCACCCCGATCGCAGGTGGCCGGTCCTCACCCTGCACCGCCTGGGTGATCAGGGACCGCTGCGGGTGCCGGCGGGCCTCCTCCACGGTGAGCGCGCCCTGGTCGACCAGCGCCTGCACGAAGGTGTCGTCCCGGGTGAGCTGGCGCAGCATCCCCTGACGGAACAGATAGCAGCGGGAGTCACCGACCTGGGCGATGGTCAACCGGTCGGCGGCGAGCAGCCCGGCGGTGAGGGTGGTACCCATCCCCTCCCGGGCCGGGTCGGAGCCGATCGCGGCCCGGATCCGTTGGTTGGCGATACTGATCGCGGCGCGGAGGACGGCGGGCGCCTCCTCCGGCGTACCGGGCAGCGCCAGGTCGTGCAGGATCCGGATGACGATCTCGCTGGCCACCTCGCCGGCCGGTAGCCCGCCCATCCCGTCCGCCACCGCCACCAGCCGTTCGCCGGCCAGGGCGGTGTCCTCGTTGTTGGCCCGGACCAGGCCGGCGTCGCTGAGTATGGCGGTACGGAGGATCAGGGTCATGCATATCAGCTTGCCAAGAACACCATGCGTTCGTCTCTACGCACTAGTGCGTAGAGTTGTCCCATGATGCCGGTGTCCATGGTCGGGCGGCATGGTGAACTTGCCGAGCTGCGCCGGGCATGGCGGCGGGTCACCCACGGGCGACGCCCGGTCCCCCGGACCGTGGTGATCACCGGAGCCGCCGGGGTGGGCAAGAGTCTGCTGGTCGCGGCGGGGCTCGACGGCTTCGCACCCCGACCGCGGATCGTGCTCTCCGGTGCCGCCCGGGTGCACGAGCCGGCGCCGTACGACTGGCTCGCCGCCGTACTGAGCTGCCGGGACACCCACGAGCTGCCGTTGCCGGCCGACGCGCTGGCCTGGCTCGCCCAGCAGCCCAACGCCCCCCGGGAGCGGTACGCGCCGGGGGCCCTGCTGCGGCTGGCGGTACGCGCGGTGCGGCTGCTGGTCGGTACCGGCCCGGCGGTCGTGATCGTCGAGGACCTGCACGCCCTCGACCCGGCCAGCCTCAACCTGGTCGGCGAGCTGGCCGCCGCGCCGGACCTGCCGGTGCTGGTCATCGTGGCGAGCCGGCCGCCCTCCGCCGCCGTGGACCCGCACCTGACCGCCCGGACGCTCGCCCGGCTCTCCGGTGCCCCGGGGGCTGTCCGGCAGCACCTCGGACCGCTGTCCCGTACCGAGGTCGCCGAGGTGCTGGCCCAGGTGTACGAGAGTCGGATGCCCCCACCGCCGGTGGTGGACGTGGTGTGGCAGCGGACCGGGGGCAACCCGTACTGGCTGACCGAGTTGCTGGCCGCCCATTCCGGGCAGCATCCGGAGGCGTTGGCCCGCCAGCCGCTGCCGGAGCATCTGCACCTGCCCGCCGCGCGCACGGCGGACCCCGCACGGGTGGCCGGCACCGGCGTCGCGGAGGCCGGACCCGTGCCGGCCGTCGGTGTCGCGGAGGCCGAACTCACCGGCCGGGAGATCGAGGTGCTCGGCTGCCTCGCCGCCGGCATGTCCAACAAGCAGGTGGCCCGGTCGCTCGGCATCTCCGTCCGGACGGTCACCGTGCACGTCTCCAACCTGCTGCGCAAGACCGGCTCGGCCTCCCGGACAGAGGCCGCGCTCTGGGCGGTGCAGCGGCGGTTGCCGGTACCCGCGCCGCGTCCCTGACCGGCCGGCGGACGTCCGTTTTCACCACCACTGGGGAAGTGCGTCCCGTCGCGCCCCGCCCTCTTTCTGCCCGCTTGACGCGTACGCCATCATTGGCTGATAAGACGCGGATCCTCAATGGTCGGACCCTCCACCGGGTCCGGTCTCTCAGGAGCCTCGTTCACGTTTCTCCGACAGCTTCTCGTATTCGGCAGGTTCCGGCGCCCCGCACCGGTGAACACGAAACGGCTGGTGGAGCGGGCGGTGAATGGCGGATGGTGGTGCAGGACAGATGAGGATTCAGCCTCGTCAGCAGCTTCTGGAGATCTGGGCGGCCACCGTACGGGCGTCCTGGCGCGACGACCAGTGGCACTGGGGTGGCCGGGACGGCTCCAATTCGATCAGTGACGCGGAGCAACTGCTCTGCCTGTTGCTACCGGCGACCCGGGTACCGACATTCAAGATCGACAACCCGAACGAATCAGCGTCCGAGATGATCCGCGTCCTGCGTCCGCTCGGTAACGCGACGCAGATACCCCGGGTCCTGATCAGGGTGCTTACCGAGTATTTCACCAAGTACACCGACGAATCGGGGACACCGGTCTTCTCGGGCGGCAGCTATTTCGAGGTGCACCACGAGGGAGGGCCGCCGACCAGCGACCAGAAGCGTCTCGACATCGTCGACTCTTTCGCGATGTCGGTGACGTTGTCGCTGGCCACCGTCGGTTTCCTCAAGGTCTTCCGGAAGACGGTGACCCGCAGCGAGACCCACCAGGAGATCGACCGGCTGGAGCAGTTCGCCAGCATCCGGTTGAGCGCCGCGATGGTCGGGCTGCTACGCAGCTTCTCGGTCTATCCCTTCGACGCCGACTCTCCCGAGGGCCAGGCGCTGATCCGTACCGTCAACCAGGGACATCTGCCCGAACGGCAGGTCGTCGCCCAGCTGCGCAGCGCGCTCGAACAGACCATGGCGAGTTTCCGTGAGATCACCATCGGCTCCGGCCAGGTGCTCGAGCTGGACCCGGCCGACCGGCTCTTCGAGTGTGGCTGGTCCTGGGGGGTGGTCAAGGACGCCCCCGCGATCAAGACCGAGGAGCCGGTCGGCGAACAGCCGAAGGGACTCGCGCAGGACGCCCCGTACCTCTACTTCACGGTCATCGCCCTGGACGCGATCGAGGACCTCTTCTCCGAACGGACCCGCATCCTGGGCCTGCTCAACGAGGAACAGCAACGGCTGGCCCGCGCCCTGCAACTGCGCTGGGAGCTGACCCGGACGTACTGGGCCAAGGTGGCGACCTTCGGTGAAGGCCCCCGCTGGCCGTTGGAGGACATCCCCTGGCGTACCACCGACCAGGAGTCGTCGGACTATTTCACCCTGCTGGTCACCTCGCTGGCGGTGAAGGGTCTGGTCAACGACCGGGGGTCGGACGCCGAGCTCTCCCGGGTCGGTGCGGTGCTGACCGAGCTGGCGAACCGGGCCCGGATCACCCGCCGGACCTACGAGCACGACCCGGCGTTGGCCCTGCACAGTCCGGGCGTACGGTTCCATCTGGTCGGCAGCGACCTGCTCGGTGGTTCACAGCTCTCCTGGGTGGTCAGCGACTTCTCCGCACTCCTGCTGCAACGCGCGGCGGTCATCGCGAAGCTGCTCAGCGACGCGCGGCACCGGGACGAGGTGCTCGACCTCGCCGACCGGACCTGGGACCACCTGTTACTCCGGCGTCTCGCCGAGGGCCCCGGCCGGAGCCTGTGGGACCAGCCGGACCGGGTCTTCAACCGGGTGCCGTTGCACTACGCCGAACCCTCCTGGTACCACACCGAGCGGGTGGTGCACGGGCTGGTCAACAGCGCCGAGATCCTCGCCCACCCGCCGCTGCGCAGCGAAAGGCTCGCGGCGATGGCGCGGGACCTGCTCAGCGAGGCGGAGCACCTCTACGACATGGAGCTGCTCAGCGGTACCGCCGAGGCCAATCCCCGGCTGCGCGAGTCGATGTACAACATCCGGGTCAACCTGCGCCGGGGTCGGGAGATCCTCCAGGACAAGCCGGGCGCGTCCATGGCCCTCGCCCTCGACGTGCTGCTCACCCTCGACGAGTTCGAGGCGGCCCGGCGCGACGTGACGGAGGCGGGCTGACATGCTGATCTTCGCGACGTCCGACAAGGGTGGCACCGGCCGCTCGGTGACCAGCAGCAACGTGCTCTACCGCAGCGCGTTGCAGGGCAGTGACGTCTGCTACCTCGACTTCGACTTCGGCTCGCCGACCGCCGGGGCGATCTTCAACATCAACCACGCGCTGCGCGGTACCACCCGGGGCGGCCTGCACTCCTACCTGGACGGGGCGCTCGCCGAGCCGCAGCGGATCGACGTGTGGGCCGATTCCGACCGGCCCAGCCTGCGGGACCGTCCGCCCGGCGCGGGCCGGCTGGTGCTGCTACCCGGGGACAGCGGTGGCGGCGAGTTCCCCAACACCCGGGAGAACATCGAACGCTGCGGCCGGCTCTTCCTCCGGCTGGACGAGGAGTTCGACGTCATCCTGATCGACCTCAGCGCCGGCCGGTCGTACGCCACCGAGATCGTGCTCGCCGCGACCGCGCGGCCGGAGTTGAGGGAGCTCCGCTGGCGCTGGCTGGTGTTCCACCGCTGGACCCGGCAGCACGTCCTCGCCGCCTCCGGACTGGTCCACGGGCAGCGGGGCATCCTGGAGTCCGCCGAACGGAACGGCCACGACCGGGCCCGGGTGGCTAATTCGCTGCGGTTCGTCCGTACCGCCGTGGTCGACCCTGACTCGCCCGAGCTGGAAGGGCTCCAGCCGGCCCAGCTCGCCTGGCTGCGGGCCTGCAACCAGGACCTGCTGGAGCTGGCCAGCCGGGAGCGGGTCGGCCGCACCCTGGTGCTCGGTTCGGTCCCGCTGGACCCGGTGCTCCAGTGGCGGGAGCAGCTCATCTCGGACAACGACGTGTGGGCCCGGCGGATCGCCAACCGGGAGACGGTGGAGGCGTTCGACTCCCTGGCCAAGCGGATCGTCGACGACACGGCCTGGGAGACGCTGTGAACCGCCCGGGAGTGACCTTCGAGGAGACCACTGCCAGACGCACCGTCGAATCGGTCCCGCTGTCGCACCTCTCGATCGAGCTGGGTCACCTCTACATCGAGGAGTTCGCCGGCGGGGTGGAGCAGTTGCGCCGGCACTTCACCCGGATCGCGCCGTGGGTGGCCGCCGCGCGGCAGTCGTGTTCCGCCCGGACCCCGACCGGCCGGGCCCGGATCAGCACCTGCTTTCTGATCGACGACTACTTCACCCGGTTCAGCACCCCCGGTGAGGTGATGCGGCTGACCACCGAGGCCGCCCGGGACACCGGCCTGGTCATCGACTATTTCGCCCGGGAATCGGGCTGTGCGCGGGCTGACGACATCCCGCTGGCCGAGCTGGTGCTGACCCAGCTCGTCTCGGACCCGGTACCGGAGACCACCGGGGACCGCCCACCGACCACCGAGACCGGTTGGCTCTGCAACGGCCGAAGATCGCCGACCGTCGGGCCCGGCCAGGCGATGAGCGGGGACCGCGCCTGGCTGCCGCCGGCCCAGAACGCGGTCAACCGGCACTCCATTTTTCTCGATGTCGAACTCTGGGACGAGGTGGACGGTGGCCGTCGCTGGTCCTGCCCGTTCCTCGCCGCCGTCTGGCAACTGATGCGTCTCGGCCTGCTCCGGCACGACGGTGAACGGGTCACCAACCCGTACCAGCTCGACGACTGGCCGGACGAGTGGGACGAGCTGCCCGCCGTGGTCAAACTCAACCCGCACGCCGCCCCGTTCAGCGCGTACCGGACGTTCTCCGTGCTCGGGTCGCGGTTCCTGCCGGTGGAGCACGCGGTGCGGACCATCCTCAGCCAGGTCTCGGTGACCCCGGCGGTACTCGACCAGATCCACACCCGCAGCCGCGCCGAACATATCGACCTGCCGAAGGATCTCATCGAGCGGATCGAGTACGCCTTCGTGCACGACTGAACCTTCTTCCGCCTCCCGTCGCGGTCCGTCGTGGCCGCAGGTGGGGATCGGGGCGCAGCCGCCGCAGGGGCCCGGTGGAAAAAGGTCCACTGACCGGCTCACGGGCCGAGGTCCGGCAGGTGATCGGGGTCGGCTTCCGGTAGCCAGGTCAACGCCTGCCCGGCCAGCCGCCGGAAACCCGGATCGGCATCGTCGCGGGCCAACCCGGCCAGGACCGACCGGGTCGTCTCGTCCCGACCGAAGTGCAGGCCGAGGACGAGCACCGCTGTTCCGCGTACCGACCAGTCCGGGTCGACCAGCCGGTCGACGAAGAGCGTCCGGACCTCCGGGTGATCGGCCAGCCGCTCCCCGAGCACCCGCAGCACCTCCCGGCGTACCTGCACGTCGGCATCGTCGGTGGCCCGCCGGATCAGCAACTCCCGCACCGTCCGGTCGGCACCGAACCACTCACCCAGTACGCGCAGCGCCACACACCGCACCGGTACGTCGTCGCCGGTGGCCCGCTCCACCAGCATCCGGCACTGTTCCTGGTCCGGGCCGGCGGACCGGACCACGGCCACCGCCGCCTCCCGGACCACCTCCGCGTCCGGATCGTCGCGTACCCGCTCCAGCAGCAGTTCCCGGGCTGCCACGTCCACCTCGAACCGCTCGACCAGCAGGCGTACCGCCACCAGCCGGATCCGCGCGTTGCCCGGATCACGCACCCGCCCGACCAGCAGTTCCCGGGTCGGCCCGGTGGCGCCGTCGCGGTCCAGCACGGTGGTCGCCGCATGCGCGAAGACCGGACCGTCGGCGTCCTGCCGGGCCCGGTCCACCAGCAGCGCGTCGGAGTACCCGACCTCGCCGGTGACCGCCCGGAGCGCAGCCAGCCGGACCGTCGGGTCGCTGTCCGCCCGGGCCCGACCGATCATCAACCGGCGCATCGCGTCGTTGCCGGGTACACACTCGGCGAGCGCGGCGACCGCGGCGAGCCGGATGTCGGCGTCCGGGTCGTCGGCGGCCAGCCCGGTCAGCGCGGTCCGTACCGCCGGATCGAGGCCGACCCGGTCCACCAGTGACCGGACCGCGACCAGCCGGACCCGGGCGTCCGGGTCGGTCCGGGCCAGGCGGCTCAACGCGGCCCCGGCGCTCGGCTCGGTGCCGATCCGGTCGGCGAGCGCGACCGCGGCGAGCAGCCGGACATCCGCGTCGGCGTCCCGGTCGGCCACCCCGACCAGGAGATCGACCAGCGACGGGTCCCGGTGGACCGACCGCACCAGCAGTTTCAGTGCCGCCCGGCGGACCGCCTCGTCCGCGTCGTGGTGCAGCCGCTTCACCAGCAGGTCCCGCAGCTCGACGGTGCCCCAACCCTGATCCAGGACGCACCGGCCGGCCGCCCGGACCACCCCGACGTCCCGGTCCGCCCGGACCCGGTCCAGCAGCAGTTCGCGGACGGCCGGGTCCGCGGCGAAGCGCTCACCGAGGACCCGCACCACCGCCCGGCGGAGCACCCGGTCGGTGTCGTCGCCGGCCCGTGCGACCAGCAGGTCACGGACGGCCGCCCCGGCGGCGAACCGCTCCACCAGCACCTGCGCCGCCGTCCGCACCACCGTCGGGTCCCGGTCGGTACGCAGGCAGTCCAGCAGTTCCCCGCGCAGCCCGTCGTCGCCGGGGTACCGCTCACCGAGCAGCCCGACGGCAGCCAGCCGGACGGCCGGGTGTTCGTCCACCCGGACGCGCTGGCGCAGCAGGTCGCGTACCCCGGGGCGGGTGTCGAAACGCTCGCCGAGCGCCTGGACGGCGGCGAGCCGGACCTTGTGGTACCGGTCCGCGCCGGCCCGTTCCAGCAGCAGGTCACCCGCCTTCGGGTCGCCGCCGAAGCGTTCGCCGACCGCCTGCACGGCCGCCAGGCGTACCCCGGAGTAGTCCTCGTCACGGGCCCGTCGGATCAGCCGGTCGCGGGTCCGCGTGGCAGCGGCCTCGTGCGCCGCGCTGTCGACGGCGGTCGTCGCCAGCTGGGCCACCTCGGCCAGGCCGGCCACCGAGGCGTACGCCGCCGGACTGTCCCGGATCGACCCGAGGACCTCGTCGAACAGGTCGTCGATCCGCTCGGCGGGGGTGGCGAGCAGGGCCGCCAGGCGGGCGGCGTGTGCCGAAACCGGGCTCCAGACCACCCGGACACCACGGCGCTTGTACCAGGACAGATAGCTCTCCCGCCCCGGCCAGTTCGCGCCGATCGCCTTCGCCGCCGGCAGAATCTCCTCCTCGAACAGGGCGGCGGTCTCGGTGTCGTCGATCCCGACGCCGTGCTCCAGCAGCAGGATGATCTGTCGCAGCAGGGCCCGGGCCGGGCGTTCGACGGTGCTGACGTTGCGTACCTCGGCGAGGCACTGCACGGCCAGGGCGAGGTTCCACGGCGGCGGGGTGAACGGGCCCGGCGGCCAGGGCCGGTTGACCTCGCTGGTCAGCAGCTCGATCAACTGGGCGCTGTACCGGTGGTGCAGGGCCCCGCAGAGCAGCCGTAGCACCTCCCGCCAGGAGTTGTCCCCCCAGTGCTCGCGGTACAGCTCCCGAAGCTCGTCGAAGGTGAGCACCTGGTCGTGCTGGAACCGGGTGAGCAGCGCCTCGGCGCAGAAGAACTCCAGGAAGGTGCGGTGCACGAAGCCATAGACGTGCGGGCCGTACCGGCTGAGGATGAAGTTGCGCTCGCGAAACTGCCGGATCATCGCGAGGGCGCCGGCCCGGGCTGCGGCCCGGTCCCGCTGGTACCGCTCGACGAGGTAGTTCTCGAAGATCTCGTGCAGCTCCTCGGCCGGGATGCAGTTGACCGCCAGACCGCGTTCGGCGGACTGCATCCGGTGGGCCAGCCGGCGTAGCAGCTCCTTCTTGTCCTCGGTGTCGATGAAGTCCGAGCCCTGGTTTCGGTCGTGCAGGTGCCGGTTGACGTCCCACTGCTCCACCAGCACGGTGGCCGCGTGGTCGTAGAGCTTCCAGCGTTCCCGGGGCAGCTCCTGGTGCCTGCCGACGATCGCCAGGATGGTCAGCAGCAGCGGGTTACCGGCCAACTCGCGGATGGCCTGGGAGTGCCGCATCGTGTCCAGCAGCCGGGCCCGCTGGAGTCGGCCGTCCTCCGGCCGGTCCCGCATGGCCAGCCGGTACCAACTGGCGAGGAACTCGTCCACCTGCGCCGGGGTCAGGTCCTGGAGGGTGTAGTGCCTGAACCCGGCCTCGGTGAGGACCCGGCGGGAGTAGTCGACGCTCCGCGAGGTGACGATGACCCGGACGTCGGGGTGGTCCGTGGCGAATCCGGCGATCTGGCTGGTCACCTCCTCCCGGCGGCGCCGGTCGAGGATCTCGTCGAGACCGTCGAAGATGAAGACCGCCCGCCCTCCGTCGTCGAGGTGCCGCAGCAGGTCGCCCCGCTCCACCCCGAGCCCGTCGGTGCCGGCCCGCTGGTCCAGGTAGTCGATGAAACCCTGGGCCCGGCCCCCGGCGGCCCAGGCGACGTACGACCGGAGTTCCACCAGCAACGGCAGATGGTCGTTGAGCGCCCCGAGCCGGTCGTCGGGGTGACCGGAGGCGAGGGAGAGCACCACGTACCGGGCGGCGGTGGACTTGCCTGCTCCCGGATCGCCGAGCAGCACCATCGTGCGTCGGTCCGGGGAGCCGAGTACGTCGAAGAGGCGCTGCAGCGGCTTCGCCCGGTGTGCCTCGCGCAGGTGCACCAGGTCGGGCGGGTCCACGTTGGCCAGTGCGCCGTCAATGCGGGACCAGCCGTCGTGCAGCGTCCGGAGCAGCCACTCCCGAGGCAGTTCCACCGGCGGCGGGTCCTCGCGTACGGAGGGCTCGACGAAGACCGAGGCGAGCTGGATCTGGAGGTAGTCCTCGGTCTGGGCCGGGGTGAGCGCGTCGGAGTCGAGCACCCCGTAGTGCTGGCGCAGCCGGGCGAGGTACCGGGTGAGGGTGTCCTGCCCGAGGGCGGGTGGCCCGGGTGCCGGCCGGGCACGCTCGGCGAGGCAGTTCGCCACCGCTGCGGTCACCAGGGTCGCCAGGTCGGCCGGGTCGGTGAACGGGCTGCACATGTGCCGGCCGGCCAGTTCCGCCCGGAGCCGTTCGATCCGGTCGGCGTCCCCGTTTCGGTCGACGTGCCGGCGGGGCCAGGGGGCGTCCTCGTCGAGCAGGAAGATCAGGCACGGTTTGCCGGTGCTGACCGCCTCCCGGTACTCCAGTTCGGTGATCGACCGGTCGTACCCGGTCGGGATGAAGCCGTAGCGCCAGGCGAATATGCCGATGTAGATGTCGCACTCGCGGACGTCGGCGAGACACCGTTCCAGGGGGCGGCGGTCCTCAGCGACGTAGGACTCCATGGCGACGTCCTCCACCCGTAGCCGGCGGAGGGCGAGCTGCACCGCGGCGCGACATTCCTGTAGATCGCGGAAGGTCGCGGAAACGTAGACCTTGGTCACGGCGGCTCCCTTGTGGCGTGAGCGGCGCGTGTCGCAACCGTAGCAACGGGAAGCAAGAATTGTGGGCCCGATGATCAGCGCGGACATTTCGGCCACATCGGTTGCGGTGATTGCCGAATGGCCGGTCGGAATTCCGGCCAATTCCTGCCTCCCGGAGCGGTCCATCGACCCGGCGGCGCGCCCATTGCGCACGCGGACGATGATGGGATGCAATCAACCGGTGCGTGCGGCCACCTCGAATTGGGCGCCGCGACCGACGATGCCGATCACCGGGTTGCGGAGGTGCCATGCTGACCCTGGGCGAGGTCCACACCGGACTGCTGCAGAATTCGACCTCGCTCTCCCTGGAGCACACCACGCAACTGCTTGACCTGCTGGTGGGCGAGCGGGTCCGCCGGTCCGAGCGCCCGATCGCGTACGTCGTCTCGCCGGACCAGCTCACCGGGGTGGACTGCCTCCTGCCGACCGGATCGGGCAGCCGGACCCGGGGGGTCGGGACCGTGGTGTCCCATGCCACCGTGACCGGGGGGCACGTCCTGCAGGGCTCGACGTACACCCTGGTGGGCCGGGCCGAGGCGAACCGCCGGCTGCCCTGGTCGCACTACCTGTCCCGGCCGGGCCGGCTGGAGACGATCGGCAAGGTGGACGCCCGGGACGTGGTCCGCGGCTTCCTCACCACGGGCAGTCCGTCCCAGGTGCTCAACCTCGGCGCGATCTGCGCCCGGCTGATCGACGCGGTGCAGGAGTCGACCCGGTTGGACCGCCGCCCGCCGTTCCGTAGCCGGCGGACCCGGCTGCGCTGGGCGGTGCTCCCGTCGGACGATCCGGCGGCCGAGGCGCAGGGCACCTTCCGGGTGGAGTCCGAGACGCTGCGGACGCTGGAGCTGACCGTCGGGCATGACGACGTGGCGGCGGTCGTCGCCCTCTGCGAGGACCTGGCCCTGCACGACTGGTTGCTGACCACGCTGCTGGCACTGATGGAGGCGAGCCTGACCGCGCCCGGCACCCGGGCGCAGAAGGTGGAGCGGCTCCGGCCGGCGATCGACTGTCTGCTGCACCTCTGGATGCCGGCGGCCCGGCTGGACGAGTCGGTGCTGCCGGTCTGGCGCGCGTTGGAACGCCGGCCCGGCTTCACCCGGCAGTGGGAGTCGTCGGTCAACCGGATCCGCGATCAGGTGACGTTGAGCACCATCGCCCTGCTGGAGGCGTCGCTGAGCTGACCGTACGCCGCCGTCAACCGCGCGGGTAGCGGATCAGCAGGGTCGCCTGGACCTCCTCGGTGCCGATCGAGGCGTACCCGTGCGGGACGTCCGAGCGCCACGAGATGTGTTCCCCGGCGCCAGCCAGCAGCGGGGCGTCCAACGGCCCGGCCCGGAGCACCCCGGTGAACACCGTGACGTGTTCGGTGACTCCTGCCTGGTGGGCGGGGGAGGTCTGGGTCGCGCCCGGTGGGACCACCATCCGGTACAGCTCGTAGCTGGCTGCGGCCTCGGTGAAGACCTCCAGCAGAGTGGCGGCGACGGCCGTACCCCGGACCGTGGCAGCGCCGCCACCGGCTTCCGTGATGACGGCGGTCAGCGGTACGCCGAGCTGCGCGGTGACCGCCCAGAGCGTCTCCAGGGTGGGGTTGCGGGTACCGTTCTCCAACCCGGAGAGGGTGGCCTTGCCGACACCGGCCCGGCGGGCCAGCAGGGAGAGCGACAGGCTGCGTTCCTCGCGCAGCGCCCGGAGCCGGCGGCCGATCTCGACGGCACCGGGACCGGGCGAGACGGTTGGTGGGCGCGGTGACATACCGCTATGGTGCAGCATGGCATCGTTCCGTAAACGGAACGGTCGGGGGAGGAGACACCGTGGGACGGCTGCAACCGGTGCTGGCCGGCGTGGTGACCGCCCTGGTCGGCTTCGCCAGTTCGTTCGCGATCGTGCTGGCCGGCCTGCGGGCGGTCGGTGCCGACGGCACGCAGGCCGCCTCCGGGCTCTCCGCGCTCTGCGTCGCGATGGGGCTCAGCGCGATCTGGCTCGGACTGCGCCACCGGCTGCCGATCAGCATCGCCTGGTCGACCCCGGGCGCCGCGTTGCTGGTCAGCACCGGCCCGGTGCCCGGCGGCTGGCCGGCTGCGGTCGGCGCGTTCCTCGCCTGCGGACTGCTGATCCTGACCGCCGGGCTCTTCCCGCCGCTCAGCCGGGCGATCGCCGCGATCCCGAAACCGCTGGCCGGGGCGATGCTCGCCGGGGTCCTGCTGAACATCTGCATCGCGCCGGTCCGCGCACTGGTCGACGTACCCGCGCTGGCCGGACCGGTGATCGTGGCCTGGCTGCTGCTCCACCGCTTCGCCCGCCGCTGGGCGGTGCCCGGGGCGCTGCTCGCCGCAGTCGTGGCGATCGCGCTGACCGCCCCGCCCGGCGGGCTGGCCGGTACGACGTTCCGGCCCACGCTCGATCTCACCGCGCCGACCTGGAGCCTGCCCGCCATGATCGGCCTGGCGGTACCGCTCTTCCTGGTCACCATGGCCGCGCAGAACGTGCCCGGGATGGCGGTGCTGACCGGGTACGGCTACCGGGCGCCGTTCGGCTCGATCCTGCGCGCCACCGGAGTGGCGACCACGCTCGCGGCCCCGGTCGGTGCCCACGCGGTCAACCTGGCGGCGATCACCGCCGCGCTGGCCGCCGGCCCGGACGCCCACCCCCGGCCGGAGCGGCGCTGGATCGCGTCGGTGACCGCCGGTGCCGGTTACGTCCTGCTCGGCTGCGGGGCCACCGCCGTGGCCGGACTGGTCCTGCTCGCCCCGCCGGTACTGATCGAGGCAGTCGCCGGGCTGGCGCTGCTCGGTGCGCTGTCCGGCGCGGTCACCGCCGCCGTCGCGGAACCGGACGCCCGGGAGGCGGCCATTGTCACGCTGGTGGTGACCGCCTCGGGGGTCACCCTGCTCGGGGTCGGCGGCGCCTTCTGGGGGCTGCTGTCCGGCTGGCTGATGCTGCTGCTGTTCCGGCAGCGCCGCACGACGGACGAGCGGGCGGGTGCCGCCACCGGCAGGGCCGGCACCGATGACCACGACCCCGGCTCAGCCGGACCCGGTCCCGCTGGTGTCGAGCCGGTCGAGCTGCCCGTACCAGCGGAGCAGGCCCGCACCTGACCCCGCCCGCCGGGCCCGGGTCAGTCCTCCGGCGTCAGGTCGGCGGCGGCCACGTCCAGCCGGACCGTACCGTCGTCCACCCCGGCGATCTGGTCCGCCTGCACGTACACCGCGCCGGTCGGCGCGGTGCCGGTGGAGACCTTCAGATAACCGGTACGGAGCAGTCGGGCGGCCAGATCGGCGGGCACGTCCGGCTCCTCGGTGGCGGCGGAGGCGATCAGCTCGTCCAGGCTGCCACCCGGATCGGCGGTCGGCGCCTGCACGGTCACCGCGTTCGGGTCACCCCGCTGCACGAGGTCGACCGTGCCGACCTCGGCGCCGGTCACGTCGACCACCCGCATGCCGGTGGTGACCCGGGACAGGAGCGACTGCGGTGAGGTGCCCTGCTGCGTCATTCTTGCCCGGTTCCCCGGTGCACCGGCGGCTAAACGCCGGGCGGGCGGGGCGACAGCTCCCGCCAGTCGTCGGTGCCTTCGAGCAGCGCCCGGATCGTGTCGTACGCCGCCTCGGCGCTGTCGTACTCGTAGAAGCGGGAGACCCCCTCGGCGCCGCCGGCCCGCTGCTCGACGTGCCACCGGTCGGCGTCCACCCGGAGGTAGACGTCCCGCCGGGCCATCCGCCCCCACCTGCCGTTCCACCAGTGCGCCCGCTGCTCCATGGCCGGACTCTATCGAACACCTGTACGACGCCGGCCGCGTACCCACGGAACGGGTACGCGGCCGGCGGACGGCAGGTCACTGGCCCGACTGCGGCCGGTCCCGGTCGAGCAGGTCGTCCAGGGCGCCCCGCTGCTGTGCCGGTACCCGGCCGGCCACCACGAGCGCGTCCCGGATCTCGGTGAGCAGCTTGACCTCCTCGCTCGGGGCCGCCGGGGGTGGCTCCTCGCCGCGCTTACGCCGCTCGGCCAGCCTGTTCATCGGGTACACGACCAGGAAGTAGAGCGCGGCGGCGGTGAGCAGGAAGGTGATCAGCGCGTTGATGAAGGCCACCCAGTCGAACCCGATGCCCTTCACCATCAGCACGCTGCCTTCCAGCCCCTTTTTGCTGCCGGTGAGCAGCACGACGAAGACCCGGATCATCGGGTCCAGGAACGACTTGGTGAGCTGGGTGACCACGCCGGTGAACGCGGCACCGATGACGACACCGACCGCCAGGTCGACGACGTTCCCGCGCATGATGAAGTCTTTGAATCCCTTGAGCATCCGTACTCCTGAGGTGGCCGGTCAACGTACCGGGCAAACCTATGCCCCGGTCGGTGCCTCCAGAAAAGCCCCGGCCTCGTCGGCGGCCCGGTCCGGGTCGCCGGCCCGGATCGCAGCCACCAGCCGGCCGTGGTCGACGTACCGTTCCGGGGTCAGTTCGGGACCGATGGCGTGGGCGACGGTGTCCCGCAGCGCGCTGCCCACCGAGGCGTACAGCTCGGCCAGCATGGCGTTGTGCGCCGCGGCGACGATCGCGACGTGCAGGTCGGCGTCGGCCTCGACGAACGCCTCGGCTCGGCCGGAGCGCCAGGCGGCCTCCCGGGCGGCGAGCGACCGGTCGAGGGCGGCCAGGTCGTCCGGGGTACGCCGGAGCGCGGCGAGCCGGGCCGCCTCGACCTCGAACGCCCGGCGGACCTCGACCACCTCGCTCATCCGGGCGTCGGTGAGCCGCCGGCCGACCGCGCGGGCCAACTCGTCGGTGGAGATCACGTACGTCCCCGAGCCCTGACGGCACTCCAGCACCCCGGCGTGCACCAGGGCCTTGACCGCCTCGCGGACCGTGTTCCGCCCCACACCGAGGCTCTCCACGAGTTGCGGCTCGGTGGGGATCTTCGCGCCCAAGGGCCACTCCCCGCCGAGGATCCGGGCCCGGAGCTGCTCGATCGTCTGGCGGACCCGGGTCTGCCGGGGCTGGCCGGAGGAGGAATCAACCGACGGTGTCACTGGTTACATCACCAGGCCGAAATTCATCCCATGATTGTAGGGTCCGAGACATGACGCCGCCACCGACCGCCCTCACCGAGCCGCCCACCGTGGTGGGCCCCCGGCCGGCACCCGCCGGCCCGGCCCGGTCCGCCCCGGCGGCAACATCCCGGTCCACCACCGCAGTTCCCGGCCGGCCCGCCACGGCGGCGTCCCGGCCCGCCACCCCGCCGACCCGACCGGACACCCCGCCACCGGCAGCGGCGAAGCCGGCAACCGGCGGCGTGCTGGTGCTGGTCGGCATTCTCCTCGTCGCCCTCAACCTGCGTGCCGCGATCACCAGCCTCGGTGCCCTGCTCGACGAGGTACGTACCGGGCTGGGCCTCTCCGGGGCGATGGCCGGTGTGGTCACCACCCTGCCGACCGTCGCGTTCGCGGTGGTGGGCGCGTCCACCCCGTGGCTGGTCCGGCGCTTCTCGGCGGCCCGGCTGCTGGTGATCTCGATGGCGGTGCTCGCCGTCGGGCAGGTGCTGCGGATCACCACCGATGCGCCGGGCGTCTTCCTCGCCACCAGCGCGCTCGCGCTGGCCGGTATCGCGGTGGCGAACATCCTGCTGCCGATGCTGGTCAAGCAGTACTTCCCGCACCGGGCCGGGCTGGTCACCGGGGCGTACTCGATGACCCTGACGATGGGGGCGTCGGTGGCCGCCGCGTCGGCGGTGCCGGTGGCGCACGCGTTCGGCTCGTGGCGGGCCGGTCTCGGCGTCTGGGCGCTGCTCGCCGGGCTGGCCGTGCTCCCGTGGGTGCCGTTGGCGCTCCGGGCCCGTGCCGCCGCCCGGCGCGCCGGACCCTCCCCGGCCCCGGCGACCCGGCTCCGGATCCGGCCCGGCCGGACCCGACTCGGCTGGGCGATGGCGCTCTACTTCGGCGCCCAGTCGCTGAGCGGGTACGCGATCATGGGCTGGCTCGCCCAGCTCTTCCGGGACGCCGGCTACCAGCCGCAGACCGCCGGTCTGCTGCTCGCCGGGGTGACCGCGCTCGGGGTACCGATCGCGCTGCTGATGCCGACGGTGGCCACCCGGCTCCGGACGCTGCGCCCGGTGGTGCTGACCCTGTCGGCGTCGATGACCCTGGCGTACGTCGGACTGGCCGTCGCGCCGTACGACGCGGCCGTGCTCTGGGTGGTGCTGCTGGCCCTCGGTCAGGGCGCCTTCCCGCTGGTACTGGCCACCATCGGGCTGCGGGCCCGGACCGCCGAGGGAACGGTGGCGCTGTCCGCGTTTGCCCAGAGCGTCGGCTACGTCATCGCCGCGCTCGGGCCGCTGCTGGTCGGTGTGTTCTACGAGGCGACCGGCGGCTGGCCGGTGCCGATCGGCTTCCTGCTCGTCGCGCTGGCCGTGCAGACCGGGGCGGGGCTGGCCATCGCCCGGCCCCGGCACATCGAGGACGAGTAGTCACGAATACGGGCCCGGTCGGAAGGCGGCCGGGCCCGTATCGTCAGGCTGTCAGAAGTCAGAAGTCAGAAGGAGGCCCGGCTCGGGTCGCCGGCCACCGCCCCGTCCACCGTCGGATAGGTCTGGAGCACCTCGACCAGGCCGCTCACCTCAAGGATGCGCAGCACGCCCCGCTGGGGCGCGGCGAGCCGGACCAGGCCGCCGGCCTCGTCGCAGCTGTTCTTGGCCCGGACGAAGACGGACAGCCCGGTGGAGTCGCAGAACGACACGTCGGCCAGGTCGAACACGAGCTGGCTGCGCCCCTTGTCGAGCAGGTCGGTGATCTGGTCCTGGAGTTGGGGCGCGGTCGCCATGTCCAGCTCGCCCGCCACCGACACGACGACCATGTCACCGCGCTGTTCCGTGTGCACCGTCAAGGACATTCGCGACCTCCTGTTCCCTCGAACGGTACTCCACCGGCAGGCCGGTACGCAGAATGGGACGGCTCCGGTGGCCCGGGTCATTCCATTGCACCGTGACAAGTAGTTAGGGTCTACCCGGCGGTAGAGTCCGCCCGACCTGGCCCCAGGGAGGCAGCGATGGCGTTGAACGCCGCACAGGGCAGCCGTCTGGCCGGTCTGCTGGGTGACCATGCTGAGCAGATCATCAAACGGTGGGCCGACCTGGTCGCCGCCTCCCTGCGGGGCCGGCTCAGCCAGGCCGAACTCCAGTCGCAGGTGCAGGAGCTGCACCGGGCGCTGCTGGTCGCCGTGGAGGGCGAGGGCCGGGATCTGCACGCCGAGTCGGCGGGCGAACTGCGGGCCGTACTGTCCGAATTGTCCCGCAGCCGGGCGCGCCGGGGCTTCACCGCGACCGAGACCGCAGTCAGCGTCTTCGCCCTCAAGGACATCGTGCTGGAGACGATGTCGGCTGCCGGCGGCGGCGAGGAGAACCTGCGCGACTTCGTCGCCTACTCCGCGCTGATCGACCAGATGGGGCTGTTCACCTTCGAGAGCTACGCGAAGGCGCGCGAGGAGCTGATCGCCGACCAGGCCGAACAACTGCTCGAACTCTCCACCCCGGTGGTCAAGCTCTGGGAGGGCGTCGTGGCCGTGCCGCTGGTCGGCACGCTCGACTCGGCCCGCGCCCAGGTGGTGATGGAACGGCTGCTCCAGACCCTGGTCGACACCGGCTCGCCGTACGCGATCATCGACATCACCGGGGTGCCCGCCGTCGACACCCAGGTCGCCCAGCACATCCTGAAGACCGTGGTGGCCGCCCGGTTGATGGGGGCGGACTGCATCATCTCCGGCATCCGCCCGCAGATCGCCCAGACCATCGTGGCGCTGGGCATCGAGTTCGGTGACATCGCCACCAAGGCGAGCCTGGCCGACGCGCTGCGGCACGTCCTCAAGCTCACCGGGGTCGACGCGGCGCGCCGGAACGCCCGTCGGGAGTCCTGATGGAGCGGGTGCCGGTCCTGAAGATCGGCGACATCCTGCTGGTCTCCATCCAGGTGGACATGGAGGACCAGACCGCGCTGCAACTCCAGGAGGACCTGGCCGACCGGATCGTGGCCACCGGCTGCCACGGCGTCATCATCGACATCACCGCGCTGGACATCGTCGACTCGTTCGTCGGGCGGATGCTCTCCACCATCGCCGCCACCGTGCTGCGGGACGCCGGTGTACGGCGTGACGACGCGTGCGTACTGGTCGCCCGGGTACCCGGATGAACCGGGTGGCGGTGTCGTGGTGACCGGGCGCAATGGGCCGGTACCCCTGATGCAGATGACGTTGCGGGTCGAGCACGACATCTTCGTGGTCCGCCAGCGGGGCCGGGAGGTCGCCGCACTGCTCGGGATCGAGCACCAGGACCAGATCCGCATCGCCACCGCCCTCAGCGAGATGGGGCGGCATCTGCTGGCCACCGGGGGTGGGGCAGACGTGGTCTTCCTCGCCCACCCGGCGGCCGTGGAGCAGCCCGCCCTGCACATCGAGTTGACCTCGGTACGCCCGGTCGACGGAGGCGTACTGGCCCCGCAGCAGGCTGCGGTGGGGCGGTTGGTCGACATGCTCGACGTGACCGAATCTGATCGGGCTACGGTCGTACGGATGTCCCGACGCATTCCGTCGAGCGTGGCCCCGCTGACCTGGCAGGGGCTGGAGGAGGTACGGGCCCAGTTGGCAGAGAGCGAGCCGAGCACCGCGCTCGACGAGTTGGCCCTCCAGAACGAGCAGCTCATCGCCGCCCTCGACGAGGTACGCAGCCAGCGGGACGAACTGGCCCGGCTCAACGAGGAACTCCAGGAGACCAACCGGGGGGTGATGGCCCTCTACGGGCAGCTCTCCGAGGAACTGGAGGAGACCAACCGGGGGGTGGTGGCGCTCTACGCCGAGCTGGACGAGAAGTCGGCGCAGCTGCGGGCGGCGAGCGAGTCCAAGAGCCGCTTCCTGGCGAACGTCAGCCACGAACTCCGGGCCCCGGTGACCGCGATCATCGGGCTGGCCCGGCTGCTCGCCGACTCCGCGTCCGATCCGCTGACCGACGAGCAGTCCCGTCAGGTCGGGCTGATCCGGTCCTCGGCCGGTGACCTGCTCGCGCTGGTCAACCAACTGCTCGACCTGGCCAAGGCGGAGTCCGGTCGGATCGAGCCGAACTGGGTCGAGGTCGACCTGCGGGTGCTCTTCGGGCAGCTCCGGGGGACGTTGCGGGCGGTCGCCAGCCGACCCGAGGTGGACCTGGTGGTGGAGGATCCGCCGCAGCCCGCCCTCATCCGCTCGGACGAGGTGCTGCTCTCCCAGATCCTGCGTAACCTGCTGCACAACGGGCTCAAGTTCACCGAGCAGGGTGAGGTTCGGATGCGGGCGGAACAGGTGGGCGACCGGTGGCTGATCACGGTCACCGACACCGGCGTGGGCATCCCCGCAGAGCTGCACGAGCGGGTCTTCGAGGAGTTCTACCAGGCCCCGGGGCCGCGCCGGACCGTGGGCACCGGGCTCGGACTGCCGTACGCGCGGCGGTTGGCGACCCTGCTCGGCGGGACCCTGGAGCTGACCAGCGAGCCGGGCCGGGGGAGCACCCTCAGCGTGCACCTGCCCCGGGGCGGGGCCTGACGGTGGAGGGCGGTCCGGCGACCGTACTGGTGGTGGACGACAGCCCCACCAAGCGCTACCTGCTGGTCAACTGGCTGACCCGGGCCGGGTTCGGGGTGCTGGAGGCGGAGACCGGCGGTGACGCGCTGGCCCGGGTCGGCGTCGACCCGATCGACCTGGTGGTGCTCGACGTACGCCTGCCCGACCTGGACGGCTTCGAGGTCTGCGAGCGGATCAAGGCGGAGCACCCGGCCATGCCGGTGATCCACGTCTCCGCGCACGCGGTGGACGTCCGGGACCGGGCGCAGGGCCTGACCCGGGGCGCCGACGCCTACCTCGCCGAGCCGATCGAGCCCGAGGAACTGGTCGCCACCGCCCAGGCGGTGCTGCGCTACTACCGGGCGCGGCAGCGGGCGGAGCTGCTCGCCGAGCGGCTGGCCGGGCTCGCCGACACCACCCTCGCCATCAACTCGGCGCCGGACTTCAACCGGCTGCTGACCGCCGCCGCAGCCGGCGCGGCGAAGATCTTCCAGGGGCCGGCGGTGGTCGCGGCGGAGAGCTTCGACGGCGACTGTCTCGCCGCGGTGGCGACCGGCCCGGGGGCGGACGCCTGGCTCCAGCCGTGGTCCGTCGACGACCGTGACGTACCGATCGGCTCGACGCTGCACATCGGCTCGCCGGAGGACTGGCCCGCGCTCGAATGGCCCGCCGGACAGCAGTTCACCGTGGTCGCCGCCCGGCTGCGGGCGGACCGGGCACCGCTCTACATCGCGGTACCCAACGGGCAGCTCCTATCCGGTGCCCCCGTCCTGGTGCAGCTCGCCCAGGCGGTCGCCGCCGCCGTGGAGGCGCAACGGTCCTTCGACGAGGAGCACCGGATCGCGGTCACCCTGCAACGCAGCCTGCTGCCCCGGAAAATCCCCGATGTCGCCGGCTACGACCTGGCCGTGCGCTACGAGCCGGCCAGCGCGCAGACCGAGGTGGGTGGAGACTTCTACGAGCTGGTGATGCTCGACGGTCACCTGCTCGTGGCGATCGGGGACGTGGCCGGGCACTCGCTGCACGCCGCGACGGTGATGGCCGAGCTGCGGCACGCCGTCCGGGCGTACGCGGTGGAGGGGCACCAGCCGGGCGCGGTACTGGACCGGGTCGACGAGCTGATGCGTACCCTCCTCCCCGGTGAGCTGGCCACCATCTGCGTCATGCTGCTGCACCCGCCCACCGGGCGGATCCGGATGGCGAGCGCCGGTCACCTGCCGCCGCTGGTGGTGCGCGACGGCGGGGCGGAGTTCCTGCACCACCGGGCGCCGCTGCTCGGCGTACGCGCCGTCCGGCCGGCGGACCGGGAGTTCGTGCTGCCGCGCGGCGCGACGCTGGTGCTCTACACCGACGGACTGATCGAGCGGCGGGACGCCGACATCGACGCCGGCCTGGCCGCCCTGGCGGCCTGTGCGGCCGAGGTCGACCGGGACCTGGACCGGTTCTGCGAGCGGCTGCTGGTGAAACTCGCGCCCCCGCAGATCCACGACGACATCGCGGTGGTCGCCCTCCGCCGAAACTGACAGGTGTAAGGAAGGGCCCCCTATTATCGCTTTCGGTATAGGAAGGGCCCCTTCCTAACACTTCTGAACCGCAGCGGTTCAGTGCAACAGGTTGAGTCGGCCCAGCGCCACCGGCCGGGTGTCGACGCCGTACCAGGTGCTGGAGTTGCGGCTCCACCGGTGCGAGATGAGCGCCCCGGTGGCCCGGTCGGTCCGGACGAACATCCAGCCCATCCCGGCGCCGGTCGCCTCCTTCCAGATGTTGTCCGCCGGGTCCTGGTAGAACCGGGTGTCGGGGTACCCGAGCGGGTTGTCCGGATTGCCGTGCGCCGACGAGGTGCTGTCGATGACCCGGATCGCCCACTCCCGGTAGGCCGGATTCGCGTCGTTGAAGAGGTGGCTGCCGCTACCGACGATCGCCATGTGGCCGCTGTCCGTGCTGGGCGCGTCCACGTACTTGATCGCCATGATGTCGCCCGGCCGCAGGTTGAACGAGTAGCCGAAGTTCAGCGAGAAACCGAGGAAGTTCGGCAGGTCGTCGGTGCCCTGCCGGTCGGCCTCGAACCGATCGTGGAAGATCGCGCTGTTCGGGAAGGAGGTGCCGAACTCGGCGGTGAAGTAACTGGTCGTCGCCCAGGTGGGGAAGGCGTGCGTCAGCAGCCGCCGGACGAAGGTGGCGCACCGGGTCTCGTTGCGGTAGGTCGTCGGCTGGCCCGAGGTACCGAAGACGATGGTGGTCGGCGCACCGGTGGCCGAGTAGAAGTTGTAGGCGCTCTCCGCCGGCCAGCCGATCTGGTCCAGATTGGTGATCAGGTCGGTGGCCCGGTCGGCGAGCAGCGCGCCCGGGTCCGCGAGCACCGTCGGGCCGTCGGCCGCCGCCGATGGAGCTGCCGCAGCGGCCCGGCCGATCCCGAGCGGCGCCACGACTGCCGCCGCGCCGAACGCGGCCAGCAACGATCGTCTGGTGGTCCTGCCCATCACACACTCCCGTATTGCTCTGCGTGACACCACAGTGGTGTCACGGCACGCAGTATCGGCGGCCGGAAAACTGCGTCGCACCCGTTTTTCGACGTGTTCCCGGGCTCGGTGACACTGACGAAAATCTGTCACAGGACGTCCGCCGGAAAGCTCACTCCGATCGTCGGTGATGCTCATTGAGCAGGACAAACATTGGGTACGACCGCAGTGCGCAGAATTGATCGAGAGAAGTGGTCGGTTGCGTCGTCGAATGTGTCGGGTCGGAAAAGCGTCCGTTGTCCTGTCGTCATCCGGACCGACCGTGGCTGCTGGACGAGAGAGTGCCGCCGGTCACAGTTAGTTGCCGCCTAACCTGAGTCGATGACTACGAGGATCAGCGAACTGCTCGCCTCGGCCGCACCGCGTACCGTCGCGGTCGTCCGGGGGATCACCGACGACCAGTTGGACCTGTCCACCCCGTGCAGCGAGTTCGCGGTACGCGGGCTGCTCGGTCATCTCTTCGAGGTGGTCGTCAACTTCCAGGCGTTGGCCCGGAAGGAGCAGGTCGAGTGGGGTTTCGGCGCCGACCTGCTCGGCAGACCTGACTGGCGGGACCGGTTCGCGGTCGAAACCGACCGGGCGATCGAGGCCTGGTCCGACCCGTCGGCACTGGAGGGTGTGTCCCCGATGGGCATGCCCCAGCCGATGCTGGGCAGCCTGGTCGTCATGGATATGACCGTGCACGCCTGGGACCTGGCCCGGGCCACCGGGCAGCCGTTCGAGCCGGCTCCGGAGGTACTCTCCGAGCTGCACGACGTGGTGGTGAAGCTGGCGCCCACGGCACGTGAGCGCGGGGTCTTCGGCGCGGAGGTGCCGGTCCCGGCGGACGCCCCGGTGTTCGACCGGCTGCTCGGGCTCGCCGGCCGCGACCCCGGCTGGGCGCCGCCTAGCGCGGCTGAGTAGCTGCCGGCGGAGCGACCTGACCGGTCACCGCCACGGCTCACCGCCACGGCTCACCGCCACCGGGAGGGGCGCGGCCGGCGGGTCAGGTCGATCCAGCCCAGATGCCGGCGGTACAGCGCGTCCACATCAAAGCGCGCACCCCTGGTCGACAGTTCGGTGACCGTGGCGGTGAACCAGCCGGCCAGGTGGGTGGCCAAATCGGCGGGACGCCCGTAGAACTCAGCAACGTAGTCGAGCTGCGCCGGGAAGCACGGCCACGGCGCGGCGCAGATCCGGCAGTCGTCCCCCGGTACGTCCGGTGCGTGGACCGTCGAGGTGGCGCTCATCGCGCGGGTTGCCGGTGGTCGGCCGTGGTCGGCACCGGGCCCCGGTCGGGGCACGGCCAGGACCAGCCGCAGATGCAGCGGCGCCAGAGCCGGCGCCAGTCGCGGCGGTGCCGTGGGGCGAGCGGTACGGAGTCGCGTCCCCGGTTCATGACGGTTCCGGTTCGGAGTGTGGTTTCGGCTGCGGGGACGGCTCGGGCCGTGGGGTCGGCTGTGGGGTCGGTCGTGGAGCCGGTCGTGGGCGGGCCGGAGCCGGTCGTGGAGCCGGTCGTGGGCGGGCCGGAGCCGGTTCGACATCCCCTGAGTACATGTGTGGTTCTCCTGTTCGGCGGGTCGACCGCCGATTCCGGCGGTCAGCCAATAGCCTTCCGGCAGTTGCCGACCGAACACACAGCGTTACTGGTTGGGGGTTGGATGTTCAGGATGTCCGGCGGGAATGCAGGCATGAACCGGGCCGTGCAGGCGGCGATGGTGGAGGCGGGTCAGACGGCGGAGAGCCTCGCCGAGCAGGTCGGGGTCGACCCGAAGACGGCGGCCCGGTGGGCGCGTGAGGGACGTATCCCGCAGACCCGGCACCGGGCGCAGGTTGCCCAGCTTCTGGGCAAGGATGTCCTGGATCTGTGGCCGGACATCCTCCGGCGCCGGGAACCGGCGTGGTTCCGACCGTGGGCCGACCTGGAACGGGAGGCGGTCGCGCTGCGCTGGTACGAACTCGCGTGGGTGCCGGGCCTGTTCCAGACCGAGGCGTACGCCCGGGCGACACTCGTGGACGAGGCGCTGACCAGGGCCGAGGTCGACGATCTGGTCAAGGCGCGGCTCAGCCGGCAGGCGATCCTCCGGCGCGACCGCCCGCCGTTGCTGGTCGCGGTGATCGACGAATCCGTGCTGCACCGGACGGTGCACGGCGACCGCCGGATGATGCGCGAGCAGTGCGAGTATCTGGCGGAATGTGCGGTGCTGCCGTCGGTGCAGATCCACGTGGTGCCGGCCTCGGTCGGCATGTACCCGGGACTCGGTGGGCCGATCATCCTTGCGGAACTGCCCGACGGTGGCCGGGTCGCGCATGTGGACAGCCAGGTGCAGGCGCATATCACCGAGAAGACAGTCGATATTGCTAGTCTGGATCGGCGGTGGGCCCGGATCTGCGGAGAGGCCCTGCCACGATCGCAGTCTCTGGATCTCATCAGGAAGGCGGTGGCCTCATGGAGTTGACCGGCGCGCGGTGGCGCAAGAGCACCCGGAGCGGCAACAACGGCGGCGCATGTGTCGAGGTCGCCGACAACCTGCCCGGTGTGGTGGGCGTCCGGGACAGCAAGGATCCGGCTGGTCCGGTGCTGGTCTTCGCCCCGGCCGCGTGGCGCGCGTTCCTCGGCCGGATGCCCGGCCGAGCCTGACCTTCTGATCTCCGAGCAGCGCCCGTCCCCGTAGTCGGGGGCGGCTCTGGTGTCGCCCGCTGATCGACAGCCGCAGCGGACCTCCGCAGCAGACCTCCGACTCGCCGCCTTTCGAGCTGCACCGTCTGCGCTAGCACACGAGGGTCGACTATCCAACTGGGATGACACCGGCCCCCTGGGCTCCGCCCTGATCGGCCTCGACCGCCCTGTTGATCCACTCGTTTTCCTGGTACTCGCGGTGTCAGCGCCGGCCCGATGGCCCGATTTCCTGGAACCTGAAGTGGATCGAGGGATCGGGTGGCCGAGGAGTCCCCAGCCGGGGACGACAACCTAGCTAGGTAACGGGGCGAACAGTTCCGGCTGTGCCGCGTACCGGGGGCGCTTGACACTGCTATTCACTCAATGAATAGTGGGGTCCGTGTCCAGTTCCTACGTACTGCTCGGCCTGTTGGCGGTCGGCGCGATGCACGGCTACGACCTGAAACGCGCCTACGACAACCGGCTTCCCCAGGCCAAGCCACTCGGTTACGGCCAGGTCTACGCCACCCTCGGCCGGTTGACCCGGGACGGCCTGGTGGCCCCGGCCGGGCAGGACCGCGACGCCGGACCCGACCGGACGTCGTACTCGATCACCCCGGCCGGCCGGGCGGCGCTCGACGACTGGCTGGCCACCGTGGAGCCGCCCGCCCCGCACGTGGCCAGCACCCTGCTCAACAAGGTGATGGTGGCGCTGCTGGTGGCCGACATTGACCGCGCCCGGCGGTACCTGACCGCCCAGCGCCGGGCGCACACCGACCGGCTGCGCGAACTGACCGCGCTGAAGATCGCCCCGGGCGCCCGGCTCGACGACGTGATCGCCGCCGACTACGCGATCGCCCATCTCGACGCGGACCTGCGGTGGTTGCAGACCACCCTGGACCGGGTCGCCGACTGGCACCGGGAGGTACGGGGATGACCCAGCTAGCGGCCCGGGGCACGGTCAAGTCGTACGGCGCCACCCAGGCGCTCCAGGGAGTCACCCTCGACGTGGCCGAGGGCGAAATCGTGGCGGTGACCGGGCCCAGCGGGTGCGGCAAGTCCACCCTGCTGCACTGCCTCGCCGGGATCCTGCGCCCCGACGCGGGTGAGATCGGCTACCGAGGCCAGCGGATCGACACCTGGTCCGAGGCAGCCCGGTCCAGGCTGCGGCGTACCGAGTTCGGGGTGCTCTTCCAGTTCGGCCAACTGGTGGCCGAGTTGACCGCAGCGGAGAACGTCGCGCTGCCGCTGCTACTCGCCGGCACGGGGCGGCGGGCAGCGCGGACGGCGGCGTTGTCCTGGCTCGACCGGCTCGGCGTGGCCGACCTGGCCGACACCCGACCCGGGGAGATGTCCGGTGGCCAGCAGCAACGTTGTGCCACCGCGCGGGCACTGGTCACCGAGCCCCGGGTCCTCTTCGCCGACGAACCCACCGGCGCGCTCGACACGCTCACCGGCGAGCAGGTCCTCGGCCACCTGGTCCGGGTCGCCCGCGAGCAGCGGACCACCGTCGTGCTGGTCACCCACGACGCACGGGTCGCCGGGTACGCCGACCGGGAGATCGCCATGCGGGACGGACTGATCGACCACAGTGGCCTCGGTCTGGTGGGTGGTCCGGGGTGAAGCTGTCGACCACCATTCGGCTGGCCCTGGCCGGTACCCGGACCGACGTGCTCCGGGTACTGCTCACCGGGTTCAGCGCAGCCCTGGCCACCCTCGCCGTCCTGGCTGCGCTGACCGTACTGGCCATCCCGAAGGTACCGGGCGACCCGCACGCCGAGTCGGTGCAGTACGCCAACGACCTGCTCCGGGAGCCGGGACTGCGGCCCGGGGTGGCGTTCACGCTGCTCCTGCTCACCCTCCCGGTGCTGGTACTGGCCGGTCAGTGTGCCCGGCTCGGTGCCCCGGCCAGGGACCGCCGGTTGGCCGCCTTCCGGCTGGCCGGGGCCACCCCGGGACAGGCGATCCGGATCGCGGCCACCGAGACCGGGGTCGCCGCCCTGCTCGGTACGCTGCTCGGCCTCGCGGTCCACCTGCTCAGTCGGCGGGTGCTCGGTACGCCCGACGAGAACGGTCTGCTCGCCCTGCCCACCGACGTCCTGCCCCCGGTCGCCGCGCTGGTCGCCGTGGTGCTGGGGCTGCCGCTGCTCGCCGCCCTGGTCACCGGGCTTCTGCTCGGCCGGGTGGTGTTCACCCCGTTCGGGGTGGTCCGGCAGGCCGGCCGGGACCGCGCGCCCCGACCCTGGCCAGGGCTGCTCATCGGGCTCGGGGTGGCCGCGTTCGTCGCCGTCGAACCGCTCAGCCGCTGGTACGCCGGTCAGGACCGGGCCATGCCGGTCTGGCTGCTGCCGGCGCTGTTCCTCGGCGGTGGACTGCTCGCCATGCTCGGCGTGGTGCTCGGCACCGGCTGGCTGTCGTACACCGCCGGTCGGATGCTGCACCGGGTGGGCCGGGGGCCCGCCGCGCTGCTCGCCGCCCGCCGGTTGCTGGCCGACCCGTGGACCGGCAGCCGGACCTTCGCCGCCCTGCTGGCCTGCCTGGTCTTCGGTGCCGGGGCGGCCGACATCCGGGCCTGGTTCGTCGCCGACCAGCAGCTCCGGATCGAGAGCCAACTCCGCAGCGACCGGCTGTCCGGCCGGCCGACCCGGCCGGAGCACCTGGTACCGAACGACTTCTACGTCCACACGATGGACCTCGTCCACACCGCCATCGTGGTGGCCCTGATCATCGCGGCGGGCGGGATGCTGATCTCGGTCGCCGAGGGCGTCGTGGCCCGGCGGCGGGCGTACGCCGCACTGGTCGCCACCGGGGTTCCCCGGTCGGTACTCGGTCGGGCGGTCGCCTGGCAGTCCCTCGCACCGGTGGCCCCGGCGATCCTGCTGGCGCTCACCGCCGGCACGGCGCTGACCCGGAGCATCACCGGTGAGGTGCGCCACGGCGGCGGGCAGATTCGGGTGTGCAACGCCTCGGCAGCGCTCTGCGCCGATCCGACCACCCGCGAGCGGTACACCCAGATCATCGCCGAACCGGTCGTCACCCGGGCGGTCCCGGTACCGTTCGACGACCTCGCCGGATACGGTGCCGGCGCCCTGTGCGCCGTGCTGGTGACGGTCGGTATCGGGTTGCTCCTGCTGCGTTCCAGTACCGACCTGGCTGAACTCCGCGCCTCCTGAGCAGGTGAACCGCAGATCCGCTACCCGATGTAACGCCGGGCCGTCCCGGAACGCTGTTGGCGCGGAGGGTCAGCACGACCCCCCGTCCGCTGGCGACGCGCCGTGGGCGGCCGTACATCGGGAGAAGGAACGGATGCAAGGCCAACCGGAGGCACCACCGGTCTTCGTCGACGGCAGCGGACGACGTCGTCGGTTGAGCATGCTCGCGGGCACCAGCATCGGGGTCGGACTGCTCGCCAGTCTCGGGCTCATCCTCGCCGGGCTCTTCACCGGCTCGTCGGTACCCCTGCCAGGCTGGCCGGAGTCGAAGCCGGCACGGCCCATCGAAGCCGGCGTGGACGAGCTCGGTGCCTCACCCGGCGCGGTACAGCCGACGCCCGACCCGGCAACCCCCTCCGACGCGACACCGAGCCGTACACCGTCCGCCCCGGCCACCCGGCCCGGCGCCGCGCCCACCGCGCAGCCCAACCGGTCCGCGGTCCCCGGGCAGGGCGACACCCGCCGCAACGAGCCGGCGGGCAAGCCGAGCAGGTCCCCCGGCAAACCGAGGTGACGATGGCCCGGCACGTCAACCGCCCCGAACCCCGGGCCCACTGGTTCCTGCTCGTCCTCGGCCTGGTGGTACTCCTCGCGGCGCTCTCCTTCAACGGGTTCACCACCGGCATGGCCGGCGGTTCCGGGACGGCCGACCCGTCCGCACCGCCCGGCCCGGAGGCGGTCACCAGCGGTGGGCCGGTGCTCCGGCTGGACGGCCCGGAGCCGGTCAGCCGCTCGATGCCGGACCGGACCATCGCGCTCACCTTCGACGACGGCCCGGACCCGGAGTGGACCCCCCGGGTGCTCGACGCCCTGCGCCGGCACCGGGCACACGCCACGTTCTTCGTGGTCGGCGCCCGGGTCAACGACCATCCCGAACTGGTCCGCCGCATCCTCGACGAGGGACACGAGATCGGCTCGCACACCTTCACCCACGCCGACCTGGCGGCGGTGCCGCAGTGGCGGCGGGACCTGGAACTCTCGCTCACCCGCAAAGCGATCGCCGGAGCCATCGGCCAGGAGGCGACCCTCTACCGCCCGCCGTTCTCGTCCAACCCCGGAGCGGTCACCGCACCCCAGTACGAGGCGCTGCGGGCCGCCGCCGAGGCCGGGCACCTGGCCGTGCTCGCCGACCGGGACACCAAGGACTGGCAACGTCCCGGTACCGCCGCCATCATCGCCGCAGCCACGCCGAACCGGGGCCGGGGCGCGATCGTGCTGATGCATGACGGCGGTGGCGACCGGAGCCAGACCGTGGCGGCCCTCGACCGGCTGCTGCCCACGCTGACCGGGCAGGGCTACCGGTTCCGTACCGTGTCCGAGGCGCTGGAGCGGACCGACGCGGCCGTACCGGCCACCGCCCGCAACCGGCTCAGCGGGCACGCGCTGCGCTGGGCGCAGACCGGCGCCGGCTGGCTCGCCGGTGCGATGAACGCCCTGCTCACCATCGCGCTGCTGCTCGGCGTGGCCCGGCTCGCGGTGCAGGTGGTCTGCGCGCAGATCCACGTCCGGCGGGTACGCCGGCCCCGGCGCGGCCGACCCGAGGTGCTCGCCCCGGTCTCGGTGATCGTGCCGGCCTACAACGAGTCGGCGAACATCTCCGCCACCGTCCGCTCGCTGATCGACAGCGCGTATCCGGCGCTGGAGGTGATCGTGGTCGACGACGGGTCATCCGACGGCACCGCCGACATCGTCGAGCGGATGGGCCTGCGCGGCGTACGGGTCATCCGCCAGGCCAACGCCGGCAAGCCGGCCGCGTTGAACACCGGTATCCGGGCCGCCCGGGCCAACCTGCTGGTCCTCGTCGACGGGGACACCGTCTTCCAACCGGACACCATCCACCGGCTGGTGCAGGGCTTCGCCGACCCGGGCGTGGGCGCGATCTCCGGCAACACCAAGGTCGCCAACCGGCGCCGACTGCTCGGCCGCTGGCAGCACCTGGAGTACGTCATCGGCTTCAACCTGGACCGGCGGATGTACGACGTGCTCGGCTGCATGCCGACCATCCCCGGGGCGATCGGCGCGTTCCGCCGGGAGGTTCTGCTCGACGTCGGCGGCGTCCCCTCGGACACCCTCGCCGAGGACACCGACCTGACCATGAAGGTGCTCCGGGCCGGCTGGCGGGTGGTGTACGAGGAGAAGGCCATCGCCTGGACCGAGGCACCGTCGTCGCTGCGGCAACTGTGGCGGCAGCGGTACCGCTGGTGCTACGGCACGATGCAGGCGATGTGGAAGCACCGGCACTCGCCACGCGAGTCGGGCTCCGGCGGCAAACTCGGCCGGCGTGGCCTGCCGTACCTGACGGTCTTCCAGGTGGTCCTGCCGCTGACCGCACCGGCCGTCGACGTCTTCGCCCTCTACGGCCTGATCTTCCTGCCCTGGTCGACGCTGCTGCTCGCCTGGGTCGGCCTGCTCGCCCTCCAGGGGCTGACCGCGGCGTACGCCCTCTGGCTGGACGGGGAACGGTACGGCCCGCTCTGGAGTCTGCCCCTCCAGCAACTCGTCTACCGGCAGGTGATGTACCTGGTGGTGGTGCAGTCGGTGGTCACCGTGCTGCTCGGCAACCGGCTGCGCTGGCAGCGGATGGCGCGTACCGGCGAGGCCGCAGCCCTCGTCCGAATGTAAGGAAGGGCTGTAAGGAAGGGCCCCTTCTTATCGCTTTCGGTATAGGAAGGGGCCCTTCTTAACACGTCAGCCGAGAACCACTGCTCAGCCGAGGAGGCGCCGGACGGTACCGAGCCGGACGACTGTTCGTCCTTCCGGACCGGACGCTCGTACGCTCCGACGAGCGGCAGCCGGCAGCCGGCAGCCGGATGAACAGTTGTCGAACCATCGCGGCCACCGGGGACGGCGGCCGGTCATCCCAGCCGGCGGATCGTCGCCGTGCCGCGGTCGTCGGCGTGCCGGGAGGATGGCGGGTCGTCGCCGTGCCGGGAGGACGGCGGGTCGTCGCCGTGCCGGGGCAGGATGAGGGTATGGACCTCGTGACGCTGGATGACATCCGGTCCGCCGCCGGGCGGGTCGGCCCGGTGGTGTTCCGTACCCCACTGGTCCCCACCTGGGACGAAGGGCTGTGGGTCAAGCCGGAGAGCCTGCAACCGGTCGGTTCGTTCAAGCTGCGCGGCGCCACCAACGCGGTCGCCCGGCTCGATCCGGCGGCACGTGCCCGGGGCGTGGTCACCCACTCCTCCGGCAACCACGGGCAGGCACTCGCCTACGCGGCCCGCGCCGTCGGTGCGCCGTGCACGGTGGTGGTCCCGCAGGGGGCGCCGCAGATCAAGATCGACCAGATCCGGGCGTACGGTGCGGAGATCGTGCTGGTGCCGCCGGCCGAGCGGCTGGTCGAGGCCGGGCGGATCGCCGCCGACACCGGCCGCACCATGGTTCCGCCGTACGACCACCGGGACGTCATCGCCGGACAGGGCACCATCGGCCTGGAGATCGTCGCGGACCTGCCGGACGTCGACGTGGTGCTGGTACCGGTCGGCGGGGGTGGGCTCGCCTCCGGGGTGGCCACCGCCGTGAAGACGCTCCGCCCGTCGACAGCGGTGATCGGGGTGGAACCGGAACTCGCCGCCGACGCCCGGGACTCGCTGGCCACCGGGGAGGTGGTGGTCTGGGACGTCGAGCAGACCTGGCGGACCAGCGCGGACGGTCTGCGTACCCATTTGTCGCCGTTGACCCTCGCCCACCTGCGGGCCCGGCTGGACGGCATCGTGACGGTCAGCGAGGAGGAGATTGCGGCGACGCTCGGTCGCCTGGTCCGGGAGGCCCGGCTGGTCGCCGAACCGAGTGGTGCGGTCGCCCTGGCCGCCCGCCTGTTCCGGGCCGCCGACCTGCCCGCCGGGCGGACCGTGGCCGTGATCAGCGGCGGCAACGTCGACTCGGCGGTACTCCAGACTGTGCTGGAGCGTTAAGAAGGGCCCCTTCCTCTACCGAAAGCGTTAAGAAGGGGCCCTTCCTTACACCTCAGGCGAGGCCGAGGCGGTCCAGGGTCCAGGCGTTGATGAAGGCTTCTTCCTTCCAGGCGTCGTAGCGCCCGCTCGGCCCGCCGTGCCCGGCGCCCATCTCGGTCTTCAGCAGGTAGTCACCCTGCGGTGCCACCGCCCGCAGCCGGGCGATCCACTTGGCCGGCTCGTGGTAGAGCACCCGGGTGTCGTTGAGGCTGGTCACCGCGAGGATCGCCGGGTAGTCCACCGGCTGGACGTTCTCGTACGGGGTGTACGACTTCATGTACTCGTACACCTCGGGATCGTCGAGCGGGTTGCCCCACTCCTCCCACTCGGTGACGGTCAACGGCAGCGAGGGGTCCAGGATGGAGTTGAGCGCGTCGACGAACGGCACCTGCGCGACGATGCCGGTGAACGCGTCCGGTGCCAGGTTGGCCACCGCGCCCATCAGCAACCCGCCGGCCGAGCCGCCTCGGGCGACCAGCCGGTCGGCGGTCGTCCAGCCGGCCTTGACCAGGTGCCGGGCGCTGGCCACGAAGTCGGTGAAGGTGTTCTTCTTGGCCAGCAGTTTGCCTTCGTCGTACCAGCGCCGGCCCAGTTCACCGCCACCCCGGACGTGCGCCACCGCGAAGATCACGCCCCGGTCCAGCAGGGAGAGCCGGGCGATGGAGAACCACGGGTCCATGCTGGCCTCGTACGAGCCGTAGCCGTAGAGCACGCAGGGGGCGGAACCGTCCCGGGGCGTGTCGGCCCGGCAGACCAGCGAGATCGGTACCCGGGTGCCGTCGTCGGCGACCGCCCAGTCCCGGTGCTGCTGGTAGTCGTCCGGGTTGAACTCCCGGCCGTCCGGCCCGGGGCGGACCGGCTTGCGCTTGCGCAGCTTCATCTCCCGGGTGACCAGGTCGTAGTCGTAGACCGAGTCCGGGGTGATCAGCGAGGTGTAGCGGAACCGGACCTCGGTGGTCCGGTACTCCGGGTTGCTGTCCAGGCCGACGCTGTGGATCGGCTCCGGGAAGTCGATGTCGTACGAGTCGGTGCTGCCGATGGCGAGCACCCGCAGGCCGGTGAGGCCGTTGCTGCGCAGCGACACCACCAGGTGGTTGGCGAACGCGTCGACCGCCTCCAGCCGGGTACCGGGGGAGTGCTCGATCAGCGGCACCCAGTCGCCGGGGGCGTCGGCCGAGGTGTACGCCAGCGCGAAGTCCTCCGCGCCGTCGTTGTGCAGGATCAGGAAGCGGTGCCCGTGGTGCTCGACGGAGTACTCGACGCCCTGCCGCCGGGGGGCGATCACCGCCGGCTCGCCGGTCGGGTTGCCCGCCGGGATGACCCGCACCTCGCTGGTGATCTTGCTGTGCGCGTCGATCACGACGAACTTCTCCGAGCGGGTCAGCTCGACCCCGACCCAGAACCGCTCGTCGGCCTCCTCGTAGACCACCACGTCGTCGCCGGCCGGGGTGCCGATGGTGTGCCGCCACACCCGGTACGGCCGCCATGCCTCGTCCACGGTCACGTAGAACAGCGTCGAGGCGTCCGCCGACCAGGCGGTTCCGTAGAAGGTGTCCGGTACCTCGTCGGCGAGTACCTCGCCGGTGGTCAGGTCCTTGACCCGCAGGGTGAACCGCTCGTCGCCGGAGAAGTCCGTCGAGTAGGCCAGCCAGCGCGCGTCGGGGCTGACGTCGAACGCGCCCAGCGAGAAGAAGTCGTGCCCCTCGGCGAGCAGGTTGCCGTCGAGCAGTACCTCCTCGCCGTCGAGCGGGGCACCGTCCGGGCTGACCGGCGGTTCGGTCTCGCCGTCGCGGACCGCACGGCGGCAGTGCACGCCGTACTGCTGTCCCTCCACCGTGCGGGTGTAGTACCAGTAACCACCCTTGCGCGTCGGTACGGACAGGTCGGTCTCCTGGGTCCGCTGCCGCGTCTCGGCGAACAGCGTCTCGCGCAACCCGGCGAGGTGTGCGGTCCGCGCCTGGGTGAAGGCGTTCTCCGCGGTCAGGTAGGCGATGGTCGCCGGGTCCTCCTTGCCGGCGAGCCACGCGTACTCGTCGATGACGGTGTCGCCGTGGTGGATGCGCTCGGTGGGGACCCGCTTGGCCACGGGCACGGGCGTGGAAGTCGTCACGGGCGTCACGTTACCGGTCGGCGTTTCCGGTCGGAGGTCACCGGGGCGGGCGGTTCCGCCATTCCACCACCGGCCGATTAGAACATGTGTACGATGACCGCCATGGGTCGCTCATCAGGTTCGACGCACCGGCCGGAGGTCGCCGAGGTGACCCGGCAGCTGGCCGACATCTGCGGTACGCCGTTCGCCCGACCGGCGGGTGCCGCCGACGAGGTGGCCGGGGTGCCGGCGCGCTGGGTGGCGGCACCCGGTGGGGTCCATGCCGCCGCCCGGGTGCTCCGGTTGGCCGCCGAGCGTGACCTCAGCGTGGTGCCCCGAGGGGCCGGCACCAAGATCGACTGGGGTAATGCTCCGTCCCGGGTGGACATCCTGCTCGACACCGGCCGGCTCGCCGGTGTCCGGCACGATTCCCGGGGTTCCGGTTCGGCCGAGGTCGGCGCCGGTACGCCATTGCGGGCCGCGCAGGCGATCCTCGGCCGGACCGGTCAGCGGCTGGCCCTGGACGCGCCGTCGGACGGCGCGACGGTGGGCGGGGTGCTCGCCGCCGACGAGCCCGGTCCGCTGCGGCACCGGCACGGGCCACCGTGCGACCAGCTGGTCGCGCTGAGCTATCTCGACGCGGACGGCGAGCTGGTCCGGGTGGGTGGTGGGCCTCCCGCGCCCGGCCCCGACCGGCTGCTCTGCGGATCGCAGGGTGGTCTCGGCGTGCTGGTCTCGGCGGCCTTCCGGGTCCAACCGATCCCGGCCGGCCGGGTCTGGGTGTCCCGCTCGGTGTGGTCCCCGCTGGAGGTGCACGAGCTGGTCCGCACGGTCGTCGCCGCACCGTTGCAGCCGGCGGCGATCGAGGTGGACCTGCCCGCCGTCCCGGTCGACCCGCGCCGGTGGCAGCGGGCGGGCAACTCCGCACCGCCGCCGGCCGGTCGGCTGGTGGTGCTCCTGGAGGGCGGGCCGGCGGAGGTGACCGAACGCGCGGTCCGCGCCGTCGATCTGCTCGGCGGGGACGCCCGGGCGGTGCACCGCGCCCCGGAGTGGTGGCGGCGCTACCCGTTCCGGGAGGGGGACATCGCCCTCCGGGTGGAGGTCCCGACCAGCAACCTGCACGCGGCGGTCTACGCGTTGCGCGACGCGGCCGGTGCGCCGGTTCCGGTACGCGGCTCGGCCGGGCTCGGTACCGTGCACGCCGTGTTGCCGGGCAGCACCCCACCGGACCGGGTCGCCGCCATCCTGGACGCGGTGCGCACCGTCCTGCTCGCCCGGCGTGGCCGGTGCACCGTGGTCTCCGCGCCACCGGCGGTGCGGAGCGCGGTCGACCTGTGGGGGCAGCCGTTTCCGACCGGCGATCTGCTCGCGGCGAAGGAGCGGTACGACCCGCGGCGGAGGCTGGCGCCCGGGCGACTGCCGGGTGGCTGCTAGCGGCCCTGCCCGGATCATTCCGTTACCTAATGAATCCCGAACGGGCCCGTCGCGGTTCGCGGGATGCCTGCCCGTTACCTGACCCATGAGGTCTGCAAGAAGATCGGCGGCGGGCGGCGACGGGCCGTGACGGTGGTGGTCCGGCTCGCTACGGACGTTCCAGGGCGGGGTGTATCTGGGTGAGCAGCCGGGTCCTCGGGCCGAGAGTTGCAGCACAAGGCCGTCCTGGAACTGCTGTCCCGCTGCGGCGGACCGGCAGCCCTGCGCAGGGCCGGCCGACGCAAACTGCTGTCCACCGAGCCGAAGGTAAACGCCACAACGCCGCCCTCATCTGCCTCGCCCGATGCCGATGCGACGTCCTGCTTTCCATCCTCCGCGACAAGATCCCCTACCAGCCCCGCCCAACGATCCCGGTCTCCGCTTGACGAAACCCATAGGGACACCCCTCGATCCACTCCGTTTTCAGGAAATCGGGCTATCGGATCGGGGCTGACACCGCGACTACCAGGAAATCGCGTGGATCATAGAGCGGTGGTCGAGGCCGATCAGGGCAGAAGCGGACCTCCGATGTCATGTCGGCGGGACAGCCGGCCCTGGTGTGCTGGCGCAGACGGTGCAGCTCGATAGGCGGCGAGTCGGAGGTCTGCTGCGACTGTCGACCAACGGGTGATACCGGATCGTCCCCGCCACAAACCGCCCGCCCCGCCCCGCCCCGCCCCACCGATCGCCGCTTGCCGAAACCCATAGGGACACCCCCTGCCACCCGGCGGCAGCTCCGGTCAACAGATGGGCACCCCGGGTAGTTGTGCGGCGGGATGGTCGATCGGTGGAAAATTTTCCGCAACGCGGAAAGCGGCGAATGACCGGTAACCGCCGAACTCAGACCGCGTCGTTGCGCAGCACCAGGATGGCGATGTCGTCGCGGGGGGACTCCGCCGAGAAGCCGATCGCGGTGGAACGGAGCCGGGCCGCGACCACCTCCGCCGGGTAACCGGCCAGCGGCGCCGCCGCGTCGCGGAGCCGCTCGGTGCCGAAGAGTTCCCGCCCACGGCGCCGTTCGGTCACCCCGTCGGTGTAGAAGATCAGCGCATCCCCGGGGCCCAGCGGCACGGGGGTCGCCGGCGAGGCGATCGCGTCGAGCAGGCCCAGCGCCGTACCGCCCGAGCCGACGAACGCCGCCCCGCCGTCCCCGCGGACCAGCACGGGGCAATCGTGCCCGGCCAGGTGCAGGGACACGTCGAGCCGCCCGTCGGTGACCGGCCCGACCGCCGCCAGCGCGAGCGTGCAGTACCGCCCACCGCCCCGCTCGACGAGCGTGTCGTTGAGCCGGGCCAGCGCCTCCGGCAGCGGCCGGCCGTCCGAGACCAGTACCCGGATCACGTCCCGGACCAGCCCGGTCACCGCCGCCGCCTGCACCCCCTTGCCGGAGACGTCACCGACCACCACCAGCCAGCGCCCGTCGGGCAGCGGGACCACGTCGTAGAAGTCGCCACCCACCTCGGCGTCGTCACCGGTCGGCACGTACTCGGCGGCGAACCCGATGCCCTCCACCACAGGCAGTGCGGGGGGTAGCAGGGACTGTTGCAGGGTCTGCGCGACCCGGCGCCGCTCGGCGTGGATCCGGGCGTTCTCGATCGCCAGCGCCGCCCGCCGGGCGACGTCCTCCAGGACGGCCACCTCGTCCGAATCGTGCCGGTGTCGCTGGTGCCGACCCACCGCCAGGGTGCCCAACCGTTGCCCCCGGGCGACCAGCGGCACCGCGAAACCGTCCATCGGCGCGCCGAGTGGCACCTGCGAACCGCTCCGGGAGGCCTCCCGCAACCGCGCCTGCACCGACTCCGGCCCGGTCTCCGCGAGTACGGCGTGCAGTTGCGGCAGCACCGACTCGTCGGCGTGACTGGCCGCGGCCAGCCGCAGCCGCCCCCACTCGTCGGTGGTGTGCACCGCACACCACTGCCCGAGCCGGGGTACGACCAACTGCGGGATGAGCGCCATGGTCAACTCGACGTCCAGCGACTGGGCGAGCAGTTCACTGGCCTCGGCCAGGAAGGTCAGCCAGGTCTGCCGGCGGACGTCCGCCCGGCGTAACCGGTCGTTCTCCAGGTGCAGGGAGAGCCGTTCCACCATCAGCGCGGCCAGCGGACGGGCGTACGCCGACGGTGCGGCGTCGAGTTCGAGTTCCCCGCTGTACGGGCGGTTCACCGCCAGCGGCACCCGGAGCAGCTCGTCACCGGGGCGGGGCGGTCGGCCGTACCGGGCGAGCAGTTGCTCACCGGTACCGTCGCCCCGGTCCAGCCGGATGGCACCACCCGCCGCCCCGACCATCTCCGCGACCCGGGCGAGCAGTTCGGCGGCGAAGTCGGGCAGCGGATCATCGGCGTACGAATCCGGTGCGACCTGCATCAACGCGGTCATCGCGCCGACACTCGGTGCGGAACCACCCACGGCCGACGTGCCGGTCGGCCGGTACGGCTCCGGGTGGCGTGCACCGTCGACGGGAGCGCCGGGCCGGTCGAGGTGGAACCAGACCCCCTTGCCGGTGGAGAGGTGGGTGGTGCCCCAACTGCTGGCGAAGTGGTCGACCAGCAGCAGGCCGCGACCCCGCTCGGAGACCTCACCGATGTCCGGGGAGACATTGCGCGGGCCGGCGGTCAACTCCTCGTTGTGCCCGGTGGCGAAGTCGGAGACCGTCACGGTCAGGCCGGTCGCGTCGGCGATGACCTCGATGTCCAGCTCGGTCCGGGCATGCTCGACAGCGTTGGTGGAGAGTTCCGTGGTGAGCAGCAGCGCCTCGTTGAGCAGCTCCTCCAGGTCGGCCTCGGCGAGCACCGACCGGACGATGGCCCGGGCTGCGGCCGGTGTGCGACGGTCCGCGGGGAGCCGGACACGGCGCACATGATCGTCCGGGCCGCTTTCTGTCGCGGGCCCCGCCTCCGCAGCCACGTCTCGTATCCTCCCCTGGCACGGCCCGGGTGCCAAGTTCGGCACCGGGCGGGTCGGGCGTGCACCGGCGTCCCGGGGCGGAGTCCTCAGGGCCGCCGACCGGGTGGTGGGCGGAGTCCTCCTGGCCGCCGCGACCTGCTCGGGAGGGCGACAGGGGCACAATGTTGGAGAACGGCATCTTCGATGCGGCCCGACCTCCCCCGAGCTGAGCGAGGAAGAATGACCACGACGAGAAACACGTCGATGGCGGACACGCCGGAAGAGTCGGCCCTCCTCGGTGAGCTCGCCGAGGCGCTGCGACGGGTCCGCCGGGGTGACCTGAAGGTACGGCTGCCGCGCCGCGCGGGGATGGCCGGTGAGGTGGCCGACGCCTTCAACGAGGTGGTCTCGTTGCAGGAGCGGCAGCACCTCGACGTCCGCCGGATCAGCCGGATCGTCGGTCGGGACGGCCGGCTCACCGAGCGGCTGGACGAGGAGGGGCTGGACGGATCCTGGGCGGAGGGGCAGCGGGCGATCAACTCGCTGATCGACGACCTGGGCCGCCCGACCACCGAGATCGCCCGGGTGATCGTGGCGGTCGCCGACGGTGACCTGTCCCAGCACATGGCCCTGGAAATCGACGGACGCCCGCTGCGCGGTGAGTACCTGCGCATCGGCCGGACCGTCAACACCATGGTCGACCAGCTCTCGTCCTTCTCCAACGAGGTGACCCGGGTGGCCCGTGAGGTGGGCACCGAGGGCAAGCTCGGCGGTCAGGCGGACGTCCGCGGCGTGGCTGGTACCTGGAAGGACCTGACCGACTCGGTCAACACCATGGCGTCGAACCTGACCTACCAGGTGCGGTCCATCTCGCAGGTGGCCACGGCGGTGGCGAAGGGTGACCTGTCGCAGAAGATCACGGTCTCCGCCAAGGGCGAGGTGGCCGAACTGGCACATACCATCAACTACCTCACCGACACGCTGCGGCTCTTCGCCGAGCAGGTGACCCGGGTGGCCCGGGAGGTGGGTACCGAGGGGAAGCTCGGCGGCCAGGCCGAGGTGCCGAACGTGGCCGGTACCTGGAAGGACCTCACCGACAGCGTCAACTCGATGGCGTCGAACCTCACCGCCCAGGTCCGCAACATCGCCCAGGTTTCCACCGCGGTCGCCCGGGGCGACCTGTCGCAGAAGATCACCGTCGCGGCCCAGGGCGAGATCCTGGAACTGAAGGACACCGTGAACACGATGGTGGATCAGCTCTCGTCGTTCGCGGACGAGGTGACCCGGGTGGCCCGTGAGGTGGGCATCGAGGGCAAGCTCGGTGGTCAGGCGCAGGTGCGCGGGGTCTCCGGTACCTGGCGGGACCTCACCGAGAACGTCAACCAGCTCGCCGGCAACCTGACCTCCCAGGTCCGCAACATCTCGCAGGTCTCCACGGCGGTCGCCAAGGGTGACCTGTCGCAGAAGATCACCGTGGACGCCCGGGGCGAGATCCTGGAGCTGAAGAACACGGTGAACACGATGGTGGATCAGCTCTCGTCGTTTGCGGACGAGGTGACCCGGGTGGCCCGTGAGGTGGGTACCGAGGGCAAGCTCGGTGGTCAGGCGGAGGTCAAGGGCGTCCTGGGTACGTGGCGGGATCTGACGGACAACGTGAACTCGATGGCGTCGAACCTGACGTCGCAGGTGCGCAACATCGCCTCGGTCACCACGGCCGTGGCCAAGGGCGACCTGTCGCAGAAGATCACCGTGGACGCCCGGGGCGAGATCCTGGAGCTGAAGTCCACGGTGAACACGATGGTCGACCAGTTGTCGTCGTTCGCGGACGAGGTGACCCGGGTGGCCCGTGAGGTGGGTACCGAGGGCAAGCTCGGCGGCCAGGCCCAGGTGCGCGGGGTGGCCGGTACCTGGCGGGACCTCACCGACAACGTGAACTCGATGGCGTCCAACCTCACCGCCCAGGTCCGTAACATCGCGCAGGTCTCCACGGCGGTGGCCAAGGGTGACCTGTCGCAGAAGATCACCGTCGATGCCCGGGGCGAGATCCTGGAGTTGAAGTCCACGGTGAACACGATGGTGGACCAGTTGTCGTCGTTCGCGGACGAGGTGACCCGGGTGGCCCGTGAGGTGGGTACCGAGGGGAAGCTGGGTGGTCAGGCCGAGGTGAAGGGCGTCTCCGGCACCTGGCGGGATCTGACGGACAACGTGAACTCGATGGCGTCGAACCTGACGTCGCAGGTGCGTAACATCGCCTCGGTCACCACGGCCGTGGCCAAGGGCGACCTGTCGCAGAAGATCACCGTCGATGCCCAGGGCGAGATCCTGGAGTTGAAGAACACGGTGAACACGATGGTGGACCAGTTGTCGTCGTTCGCCGACGAGGTGACCCGGGTGGCCCGTGAGGTGGGCTTCGAGGGCAAGCTCGGCGGTCAGGCCCAGGTGAAGGGGGTCTCCGGCACCTGGCGGGACCTCACCGAGAACGTCAACCAGCTCGCCTCCACCCTCACCACCCAGCTCCGGGCCATCGCCCGGGTCTCCACCTCGGTCACCCGGGGCGACCTGACCCAACGGATCGCGGTCAAGGCACAGGGCGAGGTCGCGGAGCTGAAGGACAACATCAACCAGATGATCGTCACGCTCCGCGAGACCACCAAGAAGAACGCCGAGCAGGGCTGGCTCGACTCCAACCTGGCCCGCATCGGTGGTCTGCTCCAAGGGCAGCGCGATCTCGGCGAGGTCTGCCGCATGATCATGATGGAGGTGACCCCGCTCGTCGACGCCCAACTCGGCGCGTTCTTCCTGGCCGAGAACGACGAGGGGGTGATGCGGCTCAAGCTCACCGCGTCGTACGGCTACGTCGCCAAGGGGCAGGACGTCACGTTCGGCCCCGGCGAGGGCCTGGTCGGGCAGACCGCCCTCTCCCGCCGCACCATCCGGGTCGGTGGCGGCTCGGCCGGGGTGCTCACCCTCCGCTCCGGACTGCTCGACATGAACCCCCGGGACCACGTCGTGCTGCCGGTCCTCTTCGAGGGGGAACTGCTCGGGGTCATCGAGTTCGCCAGCATCGACGCCTTCTCCGAGCTGCACCTGTCCTTCCTGGAGCGGCTGGTGCTGACCATCGGCATCGCGGTCAACACCATCCAGGCCAACCGGCGTACCGAGGAACTGCTCGCGCAGTCCCAGCGGCTCGCCCACGAACTCCAGGAACAGTCCGCCGAGTTGCAGCGCACCAACGCTGAGCTGGAGGACAAGGCCCAGCTGCTCTCCGAGCAGAAGGGCAACATCGAGACCAAGAACCGGGAGATCGAGCTGGCCCGGATCGGTCTGGAGGAGAAGGCCCAGCAGCTCACCCGGGCCTCGGCGTACAAGTCGGAGTTCCTGGCCAACATGAGCCACGAGCTGCGTACCCCGCTGAACTCGCTGCTGCTGCTGGCCCGCCTGCTTGCCGACAACACCGAGGAGAACCTCAGCCCCAAGCAGATCGAGTTCGCCCGGACCATCCACAGTGCTGGCTCCGACCTGCTCTCCCTGATCGACGACATCCTCGACCTGTCGAAGATCGAAGCCGGCCGGATGGACGTCGAACCGACCGAGGTCCGGTTCTCCGAGATCCGCAGCTACGTGGAGCAGGCGTTCGCGCCGCAGGCCGAGGAGAAGGGGCTGGACTTCCAGGTCCGGGTCTCCAGGGACCTGCCGCCCACCCTGGTCACCGACGCGCAGCGGTTGCAGCAGATCCTGCGCAACCTGCTCTCCAACGCGGTCAAGTTCACCGACAACGGGGCGGTCACCCTGCGCATCGCGTCGGCCCCGGAGAACACCGTGTTCGACGTACCGGCCCTGGTGGCGGCCCGGCAGGTGGTGGCGTTCACCGTCATCGACACCGGCATCGGCATCTCCGACGACAAGCTGTCCATCATCTTCGAGGCGTTCCAGCAGGCGGACGGGACGACCAGCCGGCGGTACGGCGGGACAGGGCTGGGCCTGTCCATCAGCCGGGACCTGGCCCGACTGATCGGCGGGGCGATCACGGTCACCTCGGCACCCGGGCAGGGCTCGACGTTCACCCTGTTCGTACCCGATGTGCTGGCGCCGGACGCGGTGGTGGCGCCGCTGCCGCCGCAGCCGTCCCGGGCCGGTCTGCCCTCCTCGCTGCTGTTGCCGCCGCCGGAGCTGCCCGAGCTGCCCGAGTCGGCCGCCACGCCGGCCACCCGACAGCTCGACGGCGCCACCGTGCTGATCGTCGACGACGACGTCCGTAACGTCTTTGCCCTCACCAGTGCCCTGGAGCTGCACGGAATGACGGTGCTCTACTCCGACAACGGGGTGGACGGGGTACGGCTGCTCGCCGAACATCCCGAAGTCGATATCGTGTTGATGGACGCCATGATGCCGGATCAGGACGGATATGAGACGACCCGATCGATCCGGCGCAACCACCGGTTCGCTGATCTGCCGATCGTCTTCCTCACCGCGAAGGCGATGCCGGGAGACCGGGAGTCGGCCCTCGCGGCGGGGGCCAGCGACTACATCACCAAGCCGGTCGACCTGGACGAGCTGATCGAGCTGATGGCGTCCTGGATCAGCGGCGGACGTGGGGAGAGCTCGTGACACAGATGGCGAAGGCACTGCTGGTCGACGACCGGCGGGAGAACCTGATGGCGCTGGAAGCGATCCTCCAGGGGCTGCGGGTCCAGTCGGTGGCGGTGGAGAGCGGTGAGGCCGCGCTCAAGCAGCTCCTGGTGGACGACTTCGCGGTGATCCTGCTCGACGCGCAGATGCCGGACATGGACGGGTTCGAGACCGCCAGCCACATCAAACGGCGGGAGCGGACCCGGCACGTACCGATCATCTTCCTCACCGCCGCCGACCGGGACGCCCAGCTCGCGCTCCGGGGCTACTCGGTCGGTGCGGTCGACTACCTCACCAAGCCGTTCGACCCGTGGGTGCTGCGCGCCAAGGTCAGCGTCTTCGTCGACCTGTGGGTCAAGACCCGCCAGCTCGCCACCCAGTCGGAGGCGGTCCGGGAGCGGGAGGCCCAGTGTCGGTCGCTGACCGACGCGGTGGACGAGGCCACCGCACTGTTGCGCTCCGACGCCCCGGACGCCCGGGACCGTGCGGTGGAACTGCTGGAACAGGCCCGCTGGGACACCGTCTCCTGACCTACGGGGTACGCCGGATCACGGTCACGCTACGTACCGGAAGTGGTGGTCTCCGGGCGCGGACGGGCACCAACCTCCGGCGGGTTACTCGCCGGCGTGGCCGCCATTCGTCCTGGAACATCGCGTAGACCAGTTCGTCCCGCCAGCCGCCCTTCTGCCACATGGTGTGGACAACGTCTGATCGTCTGCGCTCCAGCCGTACGACACGCCGGCCCGGTCACCGCTGGAGTGCAGACGATCAAGGGCGCGGCAGGGTCAGGGAGCCGGCACCCCTGCCGGGGCGGTCCCCTCGACTGGGGCGGTCCCCTCGGCCGGGCAGATCAGCTGCCGGGTCGCCGGCCGGTAACAGCCGTCCGGGTCGGCCGGTGGCGGGTCGCGCGGGTCCCACCAGGCGTTCGGGTTGTGGACCAGTTGGAGCAGGGTCTCGCCGCTGCCGTTGAGGACGTCCTGGTCGACCGGCCCGTCGACACCGGGCACGCTGCCGGAGCTGGTGTACTGCCAGATGGTCCAACTCGACCAGCCGGCCGGCAGGGTGCCGGGCGAGGCGCCGTACCGGGCGACGAAGAGCGGATGGGCGGCGAACTTCGTGCTGCCCGCCGTGCACGGGTTCCACCAGTACTCGTTGGTGTAGATCATTGCCAGCCGGCCGGTGCGTACCCGGACCTGGTCGACGAACTCGCTGATCCAGGTGACCATCTGGGTCGGGGTGAGGCCGTAGCAGTCGTTCCCGCCGAACCAGGGCCACTCGATGTCCAGCATCGGGGGCAGACCGTGACCGGTCCGGGTGTAGCCGCCGACCTCCACCAGCTTGTCTGCCTGGCCCCGGGGGTCGCCCTGGTCCGGCCGGCCGTACGCATACCCTCCGAAGTGGACACGGTGCCGGTTCGCCCCGGCCAGGTTGCCGGCGTAGTACGGGTCGGTGTAGTTGAGCCCCTCGGTGGCCTTGGCGTACGCGAAATCGGTGCCTGCGGCGGCGATCGCCGTCCAGTCGACGGTGCCCTGGTGGTTGGAGATGTCGATGCCGGTCACCGAGTAGCCGGGCGGTGCCTCGGCGAGCGGCGTGACGGCGTTGGCCGGGATGCTGGCCGGTGACACCGCAGCCAGCAGCAGGCCGAGCGCGAGTGCGCCGGTCCTCCACCTCATCAGGTCTCCTCCCCGATCCGGACCGGCTCGCCGCCCGGCGGGGCGGCCAGCAGGCCTAGGCGCCGATACAGTACCTTCCCGGGGACTTTCAGCGGGGTCCTGCGGAGTCTGCGCCAGGGCGTACCGGTAGAAATCGCCCGGCCCCCACTGTGGATGGAGCGGGTCCGATGTCCAGGTTGACACGTCCGGCCGTCGCTGCGGCTGCCACGGTGCTGCTGGTCGTCGGCTGCGCGCACGGGCCCCGCAACGTCGGCCGCTGGGTCGCGCCGGGCTCGACGCCCGGTCTGCCGGCGGGCACCGGAGCCGGCGGCGGTCCGGCCCAACCGGTACCCACGGGTGGTGCGACGTCGGGTCCCGGGCGTGGTGCCGGGGCCGGCCCGGCGGCCACGTGCCGGATCGGCGGCCTACGGCTGCGCCTCGCCCTGACCGGTGGCGGGATGGGCAACCGGTACGCCGGCCTGGAGGTGTCGAACACCTCGTCCGCGCCCTGTGCTGTGCAGGGCTTCGTCGACCTGACCCAGTACGACCGGTCGGGCAGCCCGCTGCCCACCCGGGTGGTCCGGGAGGGGCCCGTCCCGGCACCGGTCACCCTGGGCCCGGGCGGTTCGGCCTGGGCGGTCATCGCCTGGACGATGATCCCGGGTGCGGGGGAGGGTAGCCCGGCCGCGTGCGAGCCGTTGACCGCCGCGTTCGACGTGGTGGTCCCCGGGGCGGGTGCGGCCCGCCGGGTGGCCCTGGCCGCCGGGCGAGTCTGTGAGGGCGGCCGGTTGACGGTGGGGCCACTGTCGACGCAGCGGCCAGCCCGGTCCGGCGGGGGTGGGTGACCAGGCCAGCCCGGTCCGGCGGGGCGGGTGACCAGGCCGGCCCCGTCTGCCGGGGCTGGCTGAGTGGGGCGGCTCAGTCCGCCGGGGCCGACTGACTCCCGGTGCGTTCGCGGAGGGCGTGCCAGCGCTCGCCGATCAGGCTCATTTCCTGCTGCACGAAGGCGAAGAAGTCCCGCATCTCGGTCATCCGTCGACCGCTCACCGAATCCGGCCCGCCGAGTGCGGCGGCACCCTCGTCGGCCAGTGCGGTGAACCGCCCGAAGAGGGCCATCTTGATGACCGTCGCCTCGTACCAGGCGTCCTCCGGCATCCCGTACCGGTCCCGGCGGGATCCGGGGACCGGCTCCCGGGTGAGGATGCCGAACTGGGTGAGGTAGCGGACTGCACCGGAGACGGCGGCCGGGCTGACCGCCAGTCGCTCGCCGATCTCGGCGGCGGTCAGCGGCTCCTCCGCGCTCATGACGGTGAAGAGCACCCGAGCGGCCATCCGGGGGAAGCCGACGTCGGCGAAGGCCATTGCCATCCGCTCGACGAAGCGGCTGACCGCCTCGTCGTCGCGGCGGACGGGGCCGGGTTCGGGCACGTCGGACCTCCTCACCGGCACGTCGGACCTCCTCACGGGCACGTCGGGCGCTCGTCACGGCGCCTCCGCCAGGGAGCACCGGCCCGCTTCTCACGGCGTGCCGGCCCGCTTCTCACGGCGTGCCGGCCCGCTTCTCACGGCGTGCCGGCCTGCTTCTTGCGGGGCATGTCGCTCCGATCTTCGCAGATGACAGATGGTTCACAAACCACAGAGGCATCAGCAGCTTCACAAATTTGTGAATCAAATGTAGCGTCGATGCCATGGACACCTCCATCGCCGTCTCCGGTCTGGTCAAGAACTTCGGCCGGGTCCGCGCACTGGACGGACTCGACCTCACCGTGCGTACGGGTGAGGTGCACGGCTTCCTCGGGCCGAACGGGGCCGGCAAGTCCACCGCCATCCGGGTGCTGCTCGGCCTGCTGCGCGCCGACGCCGGCGCGGCACGCCTGCTCGGCGGTGACCCGTGGCGCGACGCGGTCGCCCTGCACCGCCGCCTGGCGTACGTGCCGGGTGACGTCACCCTCTGGCCCAACCTCTCCGGCGGCGAGGTGATCGACCTGCTCGGCCGGCTGCGCGGCGGCCTCGACCCCGCCCGCCGCGCCGAGCTGCTGGACGCCTTCGAGCTGGACCCGCGCAAGAAGGGCCGCGCCTACTCCAAGGGCAACCGGCAGAAGGTCGGCCTGGTGGCCGCCCTCGCCTCCGACGTCGAGCTGCTCATCCTGGACGAGCCGACCTCCGGGCTCGACCCGCTGATGGAGGAGGTCTTCCAGCACTGGGTACGGCAGGCCAAGCGGGAGGGCCGGACGGTGCTGCTCTCCAGCCACATCCTCGCCGAGGTGGAGGCGCTCTGCGACCGGGTCACCATCATCCGCAACGGCCAGGCGGTGGAGAGCGGCACCCTCGCCGACCTTCGCCATCTGCAACGCACCTCGGTCGACGTGGAACTCGCCGGCCCGCCCGGCGGGCTGGCCGACCTGCCGGGCGTGCACGACGTACGGGTGGAGGGCAACCGGATCCGGTTCGACGTCGACACCCCGGCCCTCGACGCCGCGCTCCGGCACCTCACCGGAATCGGCGTGCGCAGCCTGACCTGCCAGCCCCCCACCCTCGAACAACTCTTCCTGCGCCACTACGAGGGAGCCGGGCGGTGAGCGCGGCGCTGGCCGGTACCGGCGGGCTGGTCCGGCTCGCCCTGCGCCGGGACCGGATCCTGCTCCCGCTCTGGGTGCTGCTGATCGCCGTCCTGCCGATGACCTACGCGAGCACCTTCGCCGGGCTGTACCCCAGCCAGGCGGAGCGGGCCGGGTACGTGGCCGGTACCGCAGGCAACCCGTCCATCGTCGCCCTGCTCGGCCCGATCTACGGGGACAGCGTCGGCGCGCTCGCCGTACAACGCTCCGGCATGCTGTTGCTGATCGTCGCCCTGATCAGTTTGCTCACCGTCATCCGGCACACCCGGACCGAGGAGGAGGCCGGGCGGCGGGAACTGCTCGGCGCCACCGCGCTCGGGCGGCACGCCGGGCTGACCGCCGCTCTGCTCCTGACGTACGCGGCGGATCTGCTCCTCGGGCTGCTCGCCGCGGCCGGGCTGGTCACGGTGGACCTGCCGGTGGCCGGTGCCCTCGCCTTCGGTGCGGCGTTGACCGTCGCCGGTTGGGTCTTCGCCAGCATCGGTGGTCTCGCCGCCCAGCTCACCACCGGCGCCGGAAGTGCCCGGGGCATTGGCCTCGCGGTGCTCGGTCTGGCCTTCGTACTGCGGCTCGCCGGGGACGCAGCCGAGGCCGGGGGCGGGAGCGGATGGCTGAGCTGGCTGTCCCCGCTTGGTTGGGTGGAACGGGTCCGCGCCTTCGCCGACGAGCGCTGGTGGGTACTGCTCCCGGGGCTCGCCCTGACGGCCCTGGCGGCTGCGGTGGCGTACCCGATCTCGGCCCGCCGCGATCTCGGTGCCGGCATCCTGCCGCCCCGGTCCGGGCCGGCGGTGGCCGCGCCCTGGCTGGCCAGCCCACTCGCGCTGGCCTGGCGGCTGCACCGGGGCCTGCTGCTCGGCTGGGCGGTCGGTGCCACCGCGCTCGGCGCGATCCTGGGCAGCGTCGCCGACGCCGCCGGCCGGGCGGTCGGCGACAACCCCCAGCTCGCCGAGATCATGGCTCGGCTCGGCGGTACGGCCGCGTTGAGCGACGCGTACCTCGCCGGAGTGATGACCATCGTCGGCCTGGCGATCGCCGGGTACGGCGTCCAGGCGGCGCTGCGCACCCGGGTCGAGGAGACGGCGGGGCGGGCGGAGCCGGTACTCGCCGGTGCGGTCGGCCGGACCCGCTGGCTCGCCGGTCACCTGCTCCTGGCCGTAGCCGGACCGGTGGTGGCGCTCGCGGTCGGTGGCGTTGCCACCGGGCTGACCTACGGGCTGGCCACCGGGGACGTGTCCGGGCAGGTACCCCGCCTGCTCGGTGCCGCCCTGGTGCAGGTGCCCGCGGTCTGGGTGCTCACCGGGCTGGCGGTGCTGCTGTTCGGTGCGCTGCCCCGGGCCGCCGGGGCGAGCTGGGCGGCACTCGCCGGCTGTTTCCTCCTCGGTCAGCTCGGCGCGGTGCTGGAGCTGGGCCAGTGGGCGCTGGACCTATCCCCGTTCACCCACATCCCGAGGCTGCCCGGTGGGGAGGTCACGGTGCTTCCGCTGCTCATGCTGACGGTGGTGGCGGGGGTGTTCGCCGGGGCCGGTGTGGTCGCCTTCCGGCGCCGGGACGTCCCGGTCACCTGAGACTGGCGGCCGACCACGTCCATCCTCGCGTTGATCATGGAGTTATGGTGGGGCTTTCCGCTCGATATGTGGCTTCTGCGGGGCACCACAACTCCATGATCGACGAGCGGGTCATCATTCGACGGGCGCGGGTCAGTCGGAGGACTGGCTGGCCTGCCCGTTGCGGATCATGAGGGCCGACCGTAGCCCGGTGATGTCGAGTACCCGCAGCAGGAAGTGACCGACGTTGGTCAGGACCAGCAGGCTCTGGGCGTGACTGGCCTTACGGCTGAGCACCACCAGGGTGCCCAGGCCCTGGGAGTCGCAAAAGGTCACCCCGCCCAGATCCAGCACGATCCGGGGCGGCGGCTCGGCGAGTAGCTCGTTGACGGCGGTGGTGAGCTGTGCGGCGGTGAGCATGTCGATCTCGCCGGCGAGGCACAGCACCGCCTCGTCGGTCGTCCGCTGCGCCGTGATGGACAGCTCGGCACGATCCACCCGGTCACCCTATCGCGACCGTTCCCGGTAGGCCTGTCGAGCAGCCAACCGGATGGGCCGGTCGCCGCCGTCCAATCGGCCGACCGGACGGCCAGCCACCGCGACCCCGGGGCCCTACCGGCGGTCCGCGCCGGCCCGGTCCGTGGTGCCATATCCGTCGATACCCGGGGTGGCGTGACCGACGTGAGCCGGGTAACCACATCAGGGGTGGCTGCCGTGAAGCGCGGCGGCGCTGACAGAATGGCTGCACCGTGACCGATACGAATTCCGCTGGCGACGGCCGTTACCCGGCCGGGGCGCCGGCCTCCGAGGCCCTTTTCGACCGCGCCCGCGCCATCGTGCCGGGCGGGGTCAACTCGCCCGTGCGCGCGTTCCGCGCCGTCGGCGGTACCCCCCGGTTCATGACCCGGGGCACCGGCCCCTGGCTCTTCGACGCCGACGACCGGCGCTACGTCGACCTGGTCTGCTCGTGGGGCCCGCTGATTCTCGGGCACGCCCACCCGGCCGTGGTCGACGCGGTACGCACTGCCGCCGGGCTGGGCACCAGCTTCGGCGCCCCCACCCCGGGCGAGGTGGAGCTGGCTGCGGAGATCGTCGAGCGCACCCCGGTCGAGCAGGTACGCCTGGTCAACTCGGGCACCGAGGCGACCATGTCGGCGATCCGGCTGGCCCGGGGTTACACCGGCCGGAGCAAGGTGGTCAAGTTCGCCGGCTGCTACCACGGTCACGTCGACGCGCTGCTCGTCGCCGCCGGTTCCGGGGTGGCCACCCTCGGCCTGCCCGACTCCCCCGGGGTCACCGGCGCGGCGGCCAGCGAGACCATCGTCCTGCCGTACAACGACGTCGCCGCCGTCGAGGCGGCCTTCGCCGCCGAGGGGCAGCACATCGCTGCGGTGATCACCGAGGCGGCGGTCGGCAACATGGGTGTGGTCGCCCCGCGTGACGGGTTCAACCAGGCGCTCGCCCGGATCGCCCACGCGCACGGTGCGCTGCTCATCCTCGACGAGGTGATGACCGGCTTCCGGGTCTCCCGCTCCGGCTGGACCGGGCTCGACCCGGTCGACGCCGACCTCTACACCTACGGCAAGGTGATGGGCGGCGGGCTGCCGGCCGCCGCGTTCGGTGGGCGGACGGAGATCATGTCCAGGCTCGCCCCGGCCGGGCCGGTCTACCAGGCCGGCACCCTCTCCGGTAACCCGCTGGCCTGCGCCGCCGGGCTCGCCACCCTCCGGCTGGCCGACGAGACGGTCTACCACCGCCTCGACGAGCTGGCGGCCGTCGTGGGGAAGCAGGCCGCCGACGCGCTGGCCGCCGTCGGGGTTCCGCACCGGCTGTCGTACGCCGGGAACATGTTCTCGATCTTCTTCACCGACGCCGACGTGGCCGACTACGACAGCGCGCGTACCCAGCACGTGCCCGCGTTCAAGGCGTTCTTCCACTCGATGCTGGCCGACGGGGTCTACCTCCCGCCCAGCGCCTTCGAGTCCTGGTTCGTGTCGGCGGCACTCGACGACGACGCGCTGGAGCAGTTCACCAGGGCCCTGCCGGCGGCAGCGGCGGCGGCGGGGGAGGCACTGGGATGACCAGCAAGACAGTGGTGCACGTGCTCCGGCACGGCGAGGTGCACAACCCCGACAAGATCCTCTACGGCCGGTTGCCCGGTTTCCGTCTCTCCGAGCTGGGCGTGCAGATGGCCAAGGCGGCGGCCCAGGGCCTCGCCGACCGAAACGTCGCGCACGTGGTGGCCAGTCCGCTGGAGCGGGCCCAGCAGACCGCCGAGCCGATCGCCGCGCAGTTCGGCCTCCCGGTCGGGGTCGACGACCGGCTGATCGAGAGCGCCAACTGGTTCGAGGGCAAGCGGGTCTCCCCGGGCGACGGGTCGTTCCGCGACCCGCGCAACTGGTGGGTGCTGCGCGACCCGGTAACCCCGTCCTGGGGTGAGGCGTACCAGGTGATCGCCGAGCGGATGTTCGCCGCCATCCAGGCCGCCCGGCTCGCCGCCGAGGGGCGGGAGGCGGTCTGCGTCTCGCACCAGCTTCCCATCTGGACCCTGCGCCGGTACGTCGAACGCAAGCGGCTCTGGCACGACCCGCGCAAGCGGCAGTGCGGGCTGGCCAGCCTCACCTCGTTCCACTTCGAGGGCACCAAGGTGGTCGGGATCGGCTACTCCGAGCCGGCCGCCCACCTGGTCGCCATGTCACCGACAGCGCGGACGGCCAAGGGGGCCTGATGACTCTCCGCAGGTGCCTCGCGGTTCTGCTCGCCACCGTCACCACGGTGGCACTGGCCGGTTGCACCGGCGGGAGCCGGGAGGCCGAGTGCACCACCCGGGACGGCATCATCGAGTGCGCCCCGGACCAGCGCTCGGCCGCCCCCAAGGTCGTCGGTGAGCTGCTCGACGGGAGCAGCTACGACCTGGCCCGGGAACGTGGCCAGGTCGTGGTGGTCAACTTCTGGGGCTCGTGGTGCGCGCCCTGCCGCGCCGAGGCCGACGACCTGGAGGCCACCTACCAGGCCACCAAGGGTCGCGGCGTGACCTTCCTCGGCATCAACACCCAGGACAGCCGGGACAAGGCGAAGGCGTTCGAGGTGGGCCGGGTGACGTACCCGAGCCTCTTCGACCCGCCCGCCCGGACGGCGCTCGCCTTCGACGTACCGCCGAACACCATCCCGGCCACCATCGTGCTGGACCGGGACGGCCGGATCGCCGTCGTGATCCGGGCGGCGGTCAAGCAGGAGGGGTTGCAGCCGATCGTCGAGCGGATCGCCGCCGAGCAGCCCGCGCCCAACGGGTCCCGCTGATGGGCGAGACCTTCCGCCAGCTCGCCCAGGGCGGGCCACTGCTGCTGGCGATCGGCGCCGCAGCCCTCGCCGGGCTGGTCAGCTTCCTTTCCCCGTGCGTCCTGCCACTCGTGCCGGGCTACCTGTCGTACGTCACCGGTCTGGCCGGCGCCGACCTCGAAGGCCGGAGTGTAAGGAAGGGCCCCCCGTTAACGGATTCGGTAGAGGAAGGGCCCCCGCTTAACACCCCGGGCGGGACGGTCACGGCCACCCGGACCGCAGCGGCCGTGAAGGGCCGCGTGCTCGCCGGCACCCTGCTCTTCATCGCCGGGTTCACCGTCGTCTTCACCCTCACCGCGATTCTCTTCTCGGCGGTCGGCAAGGCGCTGCTCACCTACGACCGGGTGCTGGAGACCGGCGTCGGCGTGCTGATCATCGTGCTCGGGTTGGCCTTCCTCGGGGTGATCCCCGGCATGCAGCGGGAGTTCCGCATCCACCGGCTGCCGGCGGCCGGGCTGCTCGGCGCCCCGGTCTTCGGTGCGGTCTTCGCGTTGAGCTGGGCGCCCTGCGTCGGTCCGACCCTCAGCGCGGTGATCGGGATGGCTACCGTCAGTGGGCAGACCGACCGGGCGGTGATCCTTGCCGTGGCGTACTGCCTGGGGCTGGGGTTGCCCTTCATCGTCTTCGGGCTGGCCTTCCAACGCCTGCTCGGCGTGTTCCGGGCGATCCGCCGCAACAGCCAGTGGGTCACCCGGCTCGGCGGGGCACTGCTCATCCTGATCGGGCTGGCCCTGGTCACCGGCGGTTGGCAGAGCTTCGTCATCTGGTTGCAGACGACGTTCGGCGTGGGCGAGGTGAGCATCTGATGGCGATCGTCGACGATCCGGTCCAGGCACCGCCGCAGCCGCCGCACCACCGTCCCAACGCGCTGCTCGCCCTGCTGCGCAACTCGTGGCGGCAGCTCACCAGCATGCGTACCGCGCTGATCCTGCTCTTCCTGCTCGCGGTCGCCGCCATCCCCGGCTCGGTGCTGCCGCAGCGCGGGGTCAACCCGGAGGACGTCAACGGGTACTTCCGCGAGCACCCCGACCTCGCCCCGGTGCTCGATCGGATCGGCGCGTTCGAGGTGTTCGGCTCGGTCTGGTTCTCCGCGATCTACCTGCTCCTGTTCACCTCCCTGGTCGGCTGCATCGTGCCGCGCCTGCGGGACCACGTCCGCGCGCTGCGGGCCGTACCCCCGGCAGCGCCGAAGCGGATGGACCGGCTGCCGCAGCACGCGCTGCTCACCGTGCCCGACGCGGACGCCGCGACCATCGCCGCCGTGCTGCGCCGACGCCGCTGGCGGGTCCGGGTCACCGGCGACGAGGTCTCCGCCGAGAAGGGGTACCTGAAGGAGACCGGCAACCTGCTCTTCCACCTCTCGCTGATCGCCGTCCTGGTCGGGGTCGCACTCGGTTCCTGGTACGGCTGGCACGGCAACCGGCTGCTGGTGGCCGGCGCGGAGAACGCCTTCTGCAACAACCGTCAGCAGTTCAGCGAGGCGCAGCTCGGACCGCAGGTGGACGCGGCCGACCTGCCGAGGTTCTGCCTCACCCTCACCGACTTCCAGGCCCGGTTCCTGCCCAGCGGCCAGCCGGAGTCCTACAACGCCAAGGTCGACGTCGAGGAGTTCGGCCGGGCCGTCCGCCCGGCTGAGTTCTCGGTCAACTCGCCGCTGCGGCTCGACGGCGCGAACGTCTACCTGCTCGGCCACGGCTACGCCCCGATCATCCGGTACACCGACCGCTTCGGGCAGGCGCAGACCACTTCCGCGCCGTTCCTCAGCAAGGACGGCATGCTGACCAGCGAGGGGATCGCCGCCTTCCCGGACGCCAACGTCGACCCGGCCACCGGCGACCGGAAACCGGATCTCCAGGTCGCGTTCGAAGGGCTCTACCTGCCCACCGCGCCGGACGCGCCGCCGTTCACCCGGTCCGAGCACCCGGAGGAGCGCAACCCGGCAGTCTGGCTCATCGCGTACCGGGGCAACCTCGGGCTGGACGCGGGCATCCCCGGCTCGGTCTACGAACTCGACCAGCGTCAGGTACGCAACGGCCAGCTCAAGCAGGTCGGCGAGGGGAAGCTGCTGCGGGCCGGCGAGAAGTGGACCCTGGACGACGGTACGACGGTGGAGTTCCTCGGCACCGAGCCGTACATCACCCTCTCCGTCCGATACGACCCCGGCTCGACGATGATGCTGGCCAGCTGCGCCGTGCTGCTGCTCGGGCTGATGGGTTCACTCTTCGGCCGGCGTCGACGGGTCTGGTTCCGGGTGCTCCCGGGCGGGGCGACCGGCGGTGCGCCGTCAGCCGGCGGGCTCCCGGTCGACCCGGCGGCAGGTTCCACGACGGGCGGTAGTAGCTTGGTGCAGGCCGGTGGTCTGCCCCGCACCGAGTACCCCGGGTTCGCCGCCGAGTTCGCCGAACTGGTGGCCGAGGTCGAGGGCCGGCGCGGGCCGGACGACGCGCGTGACCGGGACGAAAAGCCAGAAGGGGCCGACTGATGTCCGCACTCTCCGATCAGCTGGTGACCTTCGCGATCCTGGCGTACCTGGTCGCCATGATCAGCCACGCGGTCGAGTACGCGCTCGGCAACGGCCGGTCCGCGCGGGCCCGGACCGTCGCCGCCCCCGCCCGTGAACTCGCCACCGTCGGTGCCGGTTCCGGTGCCGGCCCGGTGGATGCGGGTCCGTCCGGTGCGAACCCGGCAGCGGCCCCCGGCGCGGCCGGTGCCGCCCGGCGCGACCCGGGCCGGCTGGCCGGGCTGATCGGGGTGGGTCTCACCGCGCTCGCCGCGCTGCTGCACCTCGGCGCGCTGGTCGCCCGGGGCGTCGCCGCCGACCGGATGCCCTGGGGCAACATGTACGAGTACGTGCTGACGGTGTCGTTCATCGGCGTCGCCGGCTGGCTGGCGGTACTCGCGAAGCGGCCCGTGCTGCGGCACCTTGGGCTCTTCCTCACCCTGGTGATGGTGCTCCTGCTCGCCTTCGCCGAGATGGTGCTCTACGTCGAGATCACCCCGTTGATCCCGGCACTCAACTCGTACTGGTTCGTCATCCACGTGTCGACCGTCGTGTTCAGCTCCGGTATCTTCCTGCTCGGTTTCGTGCCGGCGGTGATGTACCTGATGCGCAACGGCTACGAGTCGGGTCGGCGTGGCTTCCCGTACGACCTGGCCCGGCGGGTACCGAAGGCGGCCACCCTGGAGCGGCTGACCTTCGGGCTGCACGCCTTCGCCTTCCCGGTCTTCACCTTCGCGGTGATCGCCGGGGCCATCTGGGCCGAGGCCGCCTGGGGTCGCCCGTGGGGCTGGGATCCGAAGGAGACCTGGTCGTTCATCTCCTGGGTGATCTACGCCGGCTACCTGCACGCCCGCGCGACCCCGAGCGTGAAGCGCAATGTGGCGGTCTGGATCGCCGTGCTCGGCTTCGCCACCATGCTGATGAACCTCTTCGGCGTGAACATCTTCTTCGAGGGCCTGCACTCGTACGGCGGCCTCGACTAGCCGGTCCCCCGGTCGGCTGGTCGGTTTTCCGGTCGGCTGGTCAGGTTCCTCCGCCGGCTGGTCAGTTCCCTGGCCGGCTGGTCAGGTTGCCCGGCCGGTGGCCCGCCCGTACCGTCGCTGACCGAGAATCCGGTCGATCTGGACGGTCACCTGGTACGCGCCCTCGGGTACATCGGCCAGCTCGATCTTTTCGCCCGCAGGGCGAGCTGCGGGTGCAGCTCACGGGCCACGGCATCGCGTAGCCGGGTGAGCAGCGGGGAAAGTCCGTCCGGGTCTCCGACGACGTAGGCGGGGTGTTAAGCGGGGGCCCTTCCTCTACCAAAAGCGTTAAGCGGGGGCCCTTCCTTACTGCCGTACGGGGTGCGGGAGACTGGCAGCATGGCAGCTCGTGGCTTCCCGTACACCGACCTGAAGGACTTCCTGGCGGCGTTGGAGCGCGCCGGTGAGCTGAAGCGCGTTGGCGTGCCGGTGGACCCGACGCTGGAGATCAGCGAGGTCGTCACCCGGACGGTACGGGCGGGTGGGCCGGCGTTGCTCTTCGAGCGCCCGACCCGGGGCGAGATGCCGGTGGCGATCAACCTGTTCGGCACCGAGCGCCGGATGGCGATGGCGCTCGGCGTGGACTCGCTGGACGAGATCGGGGCCCGGATCGGCTCCCTGGTCAAGCCGGAGCTGCCGGTCGGCTGGTCCGGCATCCGCGAGGGCCTCGGCAAGGTCATGCAGCTCAAGTCGGTGCCACCGCGCAAGGTGAAGACCGCCCCCTGTCAGCAGGTGGTGTACAAGGGGGCTGACGTCGACCTGGACCGGCTGCCCGGGCTGCGGGTGTGGCCGGGGGACGGCGGGATCTTCCACAACTACGGGCTGACCCACACCAAGCACCCGGAGACCGGCAAGCGCAACCTGGGGCTCTACCGGCTCCAGCAGCACTCGCACAACACGCTCGGCATGCACTGGCAGATCCACAAGGACTCCACCGCCCACCACGCGGTCGCGGAGCGGCGGGGCGAGCGGCTGCCGGTGGCGGTGGCGATCGGCTGCGACCCGGTGGTCAGCTACGCGGCCAGCGCGCCGCTCCCCAGCGACATCGACGAGTACCTGTTCGCCGGGTTCCTGCGGGGCGAGCGGGTGGAGATGGTGGACTGCCTCACCGTTCCGCTCCAGGTGCCGGCGCATGCCCAGATCGTGCTGGAGGGCTACCTGGAGCCCGGGGAGCGGCTGCCGGAGGGGCCGTTCGGCGACCACACCGGCTTCTACACCCCGGTCGAGCCGTTCCCGGTACTGCACATCGAGTGCATGACCATGCAGCGTGACCCGGTCTACCACTCGATCATCACCTCGAAGCCGCCGCAGGAGGACCACGGGCTGGGCAAGGCCACCGAGCGGATCTTCCAGCCGCTGCTCAAGCTGCTGATCCCGGACATCGTCGACTACGACCTGCCGGCCGCCGGGGTGTTCCACAACTGCGCGATCGTCTCGATCCGTAAGCGCTACCCGAAGCACGCCCAGAAGGTGATGAACGCGGTCTGGGGTGCGCACCTGATGTCGTTGACCAAGCTGATCGTGATCGTCGACGAGGACTGCGACGTGCACGACTACAACGAGGTGGCCTTCCGGGCCTTCGGCAACGTCGACTACTCCCGGGACCTGCTGCTCACCGAAGGGCCGGTCGACCATCTCGACCACGCCTCCTACCAGCAGTTCTGGGGTGGCAAGGTCGGTATCGACGCGACCCGCAAGCTGCCCACCGAGGGGTACACCCGGGGCTGGCCGGAGGAGATGACCATGTCGCCGGAGGTCACCGCCCTGGTCGACAAGCGCTGGAAGGAGTACGGCGTCGGGTGAGCGCGAGGAGTGAGCTTGCGAGCCCCGCAGTCGCGAACGAAAGGTTGGTTCAGTTGAGCGCGAGGAGTGAGCTTGCGAGCCCCGCAGTCGCGAACGAAAGGTTGGTTCAGTAATGGTCGCCGTCGCACCCCGGGAGCAGCCCGGCCGGGTCAAGGCCTTCCTGCGGCTGGTGGCGATCGAGCACTCGGTCTTCGCGCTGCCGTTCGCGTACCTCTCCGCACTCACCGCGATGCAGGTCAACGGCGGGCGGGTCCGCTGGCTGGACCTGCTGCTGATCACCGTCGCCATGGTGGGTGCCCGGACCTTCGCGATGGCCGCCAACCGGATCATCGACCGGCGGATCGACGCCCGGAACCCGCGTACCGCCGGGCGGGAACTGGTCACCGGGGCGGTCAGCGTGCGGACGGCCTGGACCGGCGCGGTGGCCGCCCTGGTCGTCTTCCTCGGCGCCGCCGCCCTGCTCAACCCGCTCTGCCTGGCCCTGGCGCCGCTCGCCGTGGTGCCGTTGATCGTCTACCCGTACGGCAAGCGGTTCACCGACTGGCCGCACCTGATCCTCGCCGTCGCCCAAGCGGTCGGCCCGGTCGGCGCCTGGCTCGCCGTCACCGGCACCCTGGCCGGATCGTGGCCGGCCTGGCTGCTCGGTACTGCGGTCGGTCTCTGGATCGGCGGCTTCGACCTGATCTACGCCTGTCAGGACGCCGAGGTGGACCGGGAGATCGGGGTACGCAGCGTGCCGTCCCGGTACGGACTGGCGTTCGCCCTGCACGCCTCGACCGTCGCGCACGTGGTGACCTTCGCGCTCTTCGTGTGGTTCGGCGCGCTGATCGGCTTCGGCTGGCCGTTCTGGATCGGACTGGCGCTGACCGCGCTCGCCTTCGGGTACCAGCACGTGGTGGTCAGCCCGACCGACCTGTCCCGGGTGAACCGGGCGTTCTTCACCGCGAACGGCTTCGTCGGGATCGCCCTCTTCGTCTTCGCACTGGTCGATCTGGTACTCCGGCTCGGTCTGCGCGGCTGACCGGCAGCGGGACAGGGGGCGGGAAGGGGCGGCGGTCGGGTACCGGGCGCTCTCCAGGGACCAGTCGATGGTGCCCCGGACCGCGTCGGCCACCCCGTCGAGATGCGCGCGGACGGCCCCGTCCAGCCCTGGACCGAAGGACGGCACGGCGGCCCGCAGTTCCACGAACTGGCGCATCCTCGCCTCCCACCGCCCTATCACCAGGTCCACCGCGTCACCGAGCGGTACCCGGTGTTCCCGGGCCACCACGAGCACCAGGTTGTGCCCGCCGCCCCCGGCCCGGTCCCGGTCCAGCGAGATCAGGTCGTTGAACCAGGAGAGCAGGTCGTTGCCGGCGGTCGCGACCGCCCGCAGCGACGGATGGTGGTAGACCGCGTCCGGCAGCGGCTGTCGGGTGGTGAACTCGACCAGCGGGTACGACACGTAGGCCGCAGAGGTGGCCCGGCGCAGTTCGACGTACTCGTCGATGCCCGGTTCCCGCCCGGCGGCCCGGTTGCTGATCTCGGTCAGCGCGCCGGTCAGGTGGTCGCCCACCGCGTCGGCGAACCTTGCCCGCCAGTGCGCCGGCATCCGCCGCTGCGGCTCCCGCCAAGCGGCCACCAGCAACTGTCGCAGCGGCCCGTCGAACCGGTGGTTCCGGGTGCGCGGCCCGGGCCGCAGGATCTCCAGCGCACCGCTGCGGAGCTGCCGCAGCCGCCTGACGTCGGCCCGGTGGGGGCCGGCCTCACAGGCGTCGTCCACCAGGAAGAACCAGGTGAACAGGGCGGTGACGGTACGCAGGTCGGCGGGGCTGGCGGTCGGGTGGAGCCGACCCGCGTAGCGGGCGAAGCCGGCAGCCGTCAGACGGTCCCGGGCCGGTCTGTCCAGGGGGAGATCGAAGCGCCGCAGCCAGCCACACAGCCACTCCTGCACGTCGTCCGCGTGCGGTGAGATCCGGGGCGGGATGGGACAGGCCGAGCGGAGTAACCACGCCGCGTCACCGGTCAACGGAGCCTCCCTCGCCCGGCCGATCGGCCGGGCCGCATCGCAGCTGTCGCTGATCTACGATGCCGCCCGTCGTCGCGGTCCGCACCCCAGGGGTCCGGGTTCCCGGTGCTGGGTCGACCGGGAGCCGGGGGTGCCGGCCCGGGACCGGTCGCGACCAGGCACGCTAGATGGCATGCGCGAGCCGTGGGTGGTCGGGGTTTCAGGAGCATCGGGTACGCCGTACGCGGCGGCGGTGATCAGCGGACTGCTGGATGCGGGGGCCGCCGTGGACCTGGTGGTGTCGCGGGCCGCCCGGTTGACGATCCTCGACGAGACGGGGCGACCGTTCCGGGACGCGCACTGGGCGGAGGACCTGGCCGGCTGGTTGGGGCGGGACCTCGGTGGCGCGGATGTCCGGTACTGGCCGGCCGGTGACCTGGCGGCCGGGCCGAGCAGCGGGTCGTACCGGGTACGGGGCATGGCGGTCGTGCCGGCGAGTACGGCGGCCTGTGCCGGGATCGCGATCGGGCTCTCCAAGGACCTGCTGCAACGGTCGGCAGAGGTCAATCTCAAAGAGCGGCGGCCGGTGGTGGTGGTACCGCGCGAGACGCCGGTCACCCGTAGCCATCTGGAGCATCTGATCGCGCTGCACGATGCGGGTGCGGTGGTGCTTCCCGCGAGCCCGGGATTCTACGGCGCCGGGGCCGCCGCGTCGGCGCAGCAACTCGTCGACTTCGTCGCGGGGAAGGTGCTCGACGCACTGGGCGTGGAGCACACGCTCTTCAGGCGGTGGTCGGGAGAGTTGGCTGCCGACCGTGGCTGAGGCCGGTCGTGCGCTGGTGGCCGTGCCGGTCGGTGCCGGGCTGGCGGTCACCGACCCGTCGGGTCCGGTTTTGTCAGTAGAGTCCGGCGTTGGCCGGGCCGGGGCCGCCTGCCGGGGCAGGGCCGGCGTTGCGCGGTCGGCTGGCCACGTCTTCCGACTCGTCCAGCATGCCTTCGCCTTCGAGCAGTGCACGTACTTCCGATTCCCGGAACCGGCGGTGCCCGCCAGGTGTCCGGATGCTGCCGATCCGACCGGCTGCGGCCCACCTCGTCACGGTCTTTGGATCGACGCGGAACAACGCGGCCACCTCACCTGGCGTCAGCAGACGATCTCCAGTGTCCACAGCCCCCTCCTCGCGTCGACGAAGCCCTCGGCTGATCACACCCCCCGGCCGGTGTGAACCCAGAGCCGTCGTGAGGGACGTACGGCAATTACAACACCGGCAGTAGACCGTGTCCGGCAAACGCGAAAAACGCACTGAGTGGGAAGTTAGTAGACTCGATCCCCCGCCTCCCGAAGTGACGAAGCGACTACCCTTTGTGATGTGCAACTGTTGTGGCCCGTCCCGCGTTACGCCTGTCGGGGCACTAGGGTCTCTAATCTGTGGACGCCATCGACCTGAGTCTCGTCGAACTGTTGCGCGGCAACGCCCGGCTCTCCTACGCCGAGCTGGCACGGCAGGTCGGTCTCTCCGCGCCCGCCGTGCACGAGCGGGTCGGCAAACTGGAGGCCAGCGGCATCATCCGCGCCTACCGGGCCGAGGTGCAGCCGGAAGCGATCGGGCTCGGGGTCACCGCGTTGATCGGCATCGTGCAGGACTCCGGGGGCGACACCGAGGACGTCCTGGAGGCGTTCCGGGGGATGCCGGAGATCGAGTCCTGCTACTTCATGGCCGGCGTCGAGTCGTTCCTGCTCAAGGCCCGGGTCGGCACCATCGCCGAGCTGGAACAGTTGATCGTCCGGCTGAACCGGACCGCCGGCGTGGCCTCCACCCGGACCACCGTCGCCCTCTCCACCAAGTGGGAGAACCGCCCCCAACCGGCAACCCCGCCGCCCGCCTGACCGCCTGGCCGCCCGTTCCGCCCGCCTGGCCGGCCCCGGTTGCCGGCCGTTCCGCCCGCCTGGCCGGCCCCGGTTGCCGGCCGTTCCGCCTGCCTGACCGGCCCCGGTTGCCGGCCCTGGCGGTGGTCACCGGAGCAGCCCGTGGCCTCGGTCTGGCCATCGCCACCGCGCTGCACGCCGATGGTTGGCCGGTGCTGCTGACCGACGTGGACGCAACGGCGGTCGCCGCCGCAGCCGCCCCGCTCGGCGGCTGGTCCCGACCGCTCGACGTCCGCGACGAGACGGCCTGCGCCGAGGTGGCCGCCGAGGCGACCGCCCGGCACGGACTCGGCCTCTGGGTGAACAACGCCGGCATCCTGGTCACCGGCCCGTCCTGGACCCACGACGAGGCCACCCGCCGCCGGGTCGTCGAGATCAACGCCCTCGGCGCGATGACCGGTACCCTCGCCGCCCTGGGCGTGATGCGGGAACAGGGGTACGGGCACGTGCTCAACGTCGTCTCGCTGGCCGGCCTGGTCGCCGCCCCGGGTGAGACCGTCTACGCGGCCAGCAAGCACGCACTCATCGCCTTCAGCCTCGGTACCCTGGCGGACCTGCGTGCCGCCGGGTACCGCAACCTGCACATCTCCTGCCTCTGCCCGGACGGGATCTGGACCCCGATGCTGCACGACCGGCTGGACGACCCCGGGGCGGTCGCCTCGTTCACCGGTACCCTGCTCACCGCCGAGCGGGTCGCCGCCCGCGCCGTGCGGCTGGCCCGCCGCCCCCGGCCCGTGGTGTCGGTGCCGCGCTGGCGCGGCGCCCAGGTCCGGCTGCTCGACGCCCTGCCCACGCTCGCCGTCCGGCTCACCCCGCTGGTCCTCGCGGTCGGTCGGGCCGGCCAACGGCGGCACCGCCGGCAGCGGCAGCCCTGAGCCGCGTCGCCGGCAACAGCGGCGGTTGAGCGACAGCGGGAGGTACCGTCGTTGGTCCCCGCCGGGCGGAGCTTGTTACGTTCTGCCCTGTGGAACATCTGGACCGGTGCGACGAGAACGACCGGGTGTGGGTCACCGAGGCGATCGCCGCGGTCGAGGCCGACGCCAACCGCTCCGCCGACACCCATCTGCTGCCCTTCCCACTGCCCCGGGAGTGGGGCGTCGACCTCTACCTCAAGGACGAGTCGGTGCACCCGACCGGCTCGCTGAAGCACCGGCTGGCCCGCTCCCTGTTCCTCTACGGGCTCTGCAACGGGCGGATCGGGCCGCGTACCACGATCGTCGAGGCGTCCTCCGGCTCCACCGCGGTTTCCGAGGCGTACTTCGCCCGGATGCTGGGGCTACCGTTCATCGCGGTCATGCCGGCCTCCACCTCACCCGAGAAGATCGCCCTGATCGAGTTCCAGGGTGGGCGCTGCCACCTGGTCGACGACCCCGGTGCGGTCGTCGTCGAGGCCCGCTGGCTGGCCGAGGACTCCGGCGGCCACTTCATGGACCAGTTCACCTACGCGGAGCGGGCCACCGACTGGCGGGGCAACAACAACATCGCCGAGTCGATCTACGCGCAGCTCGCGCTGGAGCGTCACCCCATTCCGGCCTGGGTGGTCGTCGGCGCCGGCACCGGGGGCACCAGCGCCACCATCGGGCGGTACGCCCGCTACCGGCGACTGCCCACCAAGCTCTGCGTGGTCGATCCGGAGAACTCCGCGTTCTACCCGGCCTGGCGGGCGGCCGACTGGTCGGTCCGCACCAGCAAGGGTTCCCGGATCGAGGGGATCGGTCGGCCCACCGTCGAGGCGTCCTTCCTGCCCAACGTGGTGGACCGGATGGTGCAGGTGCCCGACGCCGCCTCGCTGGCGGCCATGCGGGCCGCGTCGGCGGTACTCGGCCGGCGGCTCGGCGGTTCCACCGGGACGAACCTGTGGGGCGCGTTCAGCCTCATCGCCGAGATGCGGGCCACCGGCCGGCGTGGCTCGGTGGTCACGCTGATCTGTGACGGCGGTGAGCGCTACACGGACACCTACTACTCGGACACCTGGGTCGCCGCGCAGGGGCTCAACCTCACGCCGCACCTGGCCACCGTGGACCGCTTCCTCAGCACCGGCACCTGGTCCGGCTGAGGTGTAAGGAAGGGCCCCTTCTTATCGCATTCGGTATAGGAAGGGCCCCTTCCTAACCGGTCAGCGTCGGGGCTGACCGGTCAGCGCGGACGTCCGGCCCCCGCGCCCGGCCCGACCAGCTCGGCGAGACCCGGATAGTGCCGCACGTACCCGTCCGGATCGAGGTCCAGCTCGGCGGTGAAGCCGTCGCTGGCGTACCGCACCCGCTGGCCACCCAGCGCCGTGTAGACCTGGTCGGTCGGTACCACCAGCAGGCTCGGCACCAGCACCCAGGCGACACTGATCCGTCGCTCGGTACCCGGCTCCGCGTCGAGCAGGCCGAGACGGCGTACCGGCAGGCTGTTGAACAGTGGCGCGGCACCCAGGTCGACGTCGACCGCCGGGCCGAGCCGGTCCGGATCGTCGGTGCCGGGCAGTCCGGCCGGCGGATGGCCGGCAGCGACCAGGGCGGCGTTCAGGTCACCCCGCTCGGCGGTGGTGACCCGCCAGCGGCCGGCCGCCCGTTCCAGGTGGACGGAGCGGAACCAGCCGGCGCCGGACGCCTCCACCGCGAGACTGGTGGTGGCCCACCCGGTGTCGGTGGCCACCTCGTACCGGCAGGTGTGCGGCACCGGGTCCACCGCCTGGGCGACGCCCGACACGGTCAGCCCGCGCCGGTCGTCGAGCCGGGCGTGGTCGCATCCGGCGGTGTCCGTGCGGGTCCAGAAGAGGGACTTCGGCAGGGTCGGCATGAGCCGGACGTTACGGCAGATTCTCCCCACCGACACGGGATCCGGGTACGCCGACGGGCGCCGCCGGTAGCCGGCGACGCCCGTCAGGTGGTTGCTCCGTCAGTGGGTACGCGCCGGCCACCGGCCGCCGGTACCCCGCTCGTCGCGGGGCCGGTCGTGGCGTACCCGGTCGCCGTATCCCCGGTCGTCCCGGGCCTGGCCGCCGACGGGGCGGTCGTCCCGGCCGCGGCTCTCGTGCCGGTAACCGCCGCGTCGGTCATCGGTGCGCCACTCCCCGTGCGGGCGCCCGGCCGCGCCGTCCCGGTCGCCGAACCGCCGTCCAGCGCCGCCGTCCCGGTCGCCGAACCGCCGTCCAGCGCCGCCGTCCCGGTCGCCGAACCGCTGTCCGGCCGGGGCGGCCTCGCGGTCACCGAACCGCCGTCCCGCCCCGCCGTCCCGGTCACCGAACCGCCGTCCGTCCTGCGGTCGGTGGCCGGAATCGCGTCCGCCCTGCGTCCGGTCGCCGTAGCGGTGTCCGCCCTGCGGCCGGTCCCCGAAGCGGCGCGGTCCGCCCGGGCGGTCACCACCACGGCGCGGCGCCGGCTCGTCGACCACCGGTACGCCGCTGGGCTCCCGGGCGCCGGTCAGCTCGGCCAGCGCCGGGTCGCCGATGCGGACCCGGGTCTGCTCCGGCTCGACACCGGCCTTCTCCAGCATGGCCAGCGTGGTCCGCCGCTGCTTCGGCAGGACCAGGGTGGCCACCGCACCCGACTCGCCGGCCCGCGCGGTCCGCCCGGCCCGGTGCAGGTAGTCCTTCGGGTCCTTCGGCGGGTCGACGTGTACCACCAGCGAGACGCCGTCGACGTGGATGCCCCGGGCCGCCACGTCCGTGGCGACCAGGACGTTCATCCGGCCCTCCTTGAACTCGGCCAGCGTGCGGGTGCGTACCCGTTGGGTCTTGCCGCCGTGCAGCCCGCCGGCCCGCACACCCACTGCGGCGAGCTGCTCGACCAGCCGGTCGACGCCCATCTGGGTACGGGCGAACATCATCGTCCGGCCCGGCCGGGCTGCGATCGACGCGGCCACGGCGAACTTGTCGTGCGGCGGGATGAGCAGCAGGTGGTGGTCCATCGTGGACACGGCTGCGGTCGCCGGTGCGGTGGAGTGCGTCACCGGGTCGGTCATGAACCGCTTGACCAGCGTGTCCACGTCACCGTCCAGGGTGGCCGAGAAGAGCAGCCGCTGCGCCCCGGCCGGCGTCTTCGCGAGCAGTTCGGTGACGTCCGGCAGGAAGCCCATGTCGGCCATCTGGTCGGCTTCGTCGAGCACGGTCACCTCGATGTCGTCGAGGTTGCACACGCCCCGCGAGATCAGGTCACCCAACCGGCCGGGGGTGGCGACCAGGATCTCCACACCACGCCGCAGGGCGTCGACCTGCCGGTCGTAGGGCACCCCGCCGACGGCGGTCTTCAGGAACACCCCGACCGTCTTGCCGAGGGGTACGAGGGCGTCGTTGACCTGCATGGCCAACTCGCGGGTCGGCACCAGGACCAGTGCCCGGGGGTGCAGCGGCCGGGCCCGGTTGGCGCGGGCGAGACGGGCCAGCACCGGCAGCCCGAAGGCGAGGGTCTTGCCAGAGCCGGTCTGCCCGCGACCGAGAACGTCCCGGCCGGCGAGCGCGTCCGGCAGGGTGGCGCGCTGGATCTCGAACGGGGTGGTGATCCCCTGCCGGCCGAGCGCGTCGACCAGCGGCTGCGGCAGGCCCAGGGCGGCGAAGTCGACCGCAGGGGTACCGCTCGGCGCGGTGCTCTCGGCGGCGTCGGCCGGGGTGTCGAAAACGGACGGGAACGTGCCGGGGTCAGCAAAGGTCGTCAAGAAAAACCTCTCAGGTGGGGCGCATCTTCGCGATGGCCCCGCCGAGGTTGTTGCTCGCCGTCGAATCGCCCGCAAGATCGCCCATGGGCGCGCGGTGGCGCGCCGGGGTCAGTAATCCACACCAGTGTACGGCCTCGCGGACGGGACACCCGCCGGCCGTTGCGGCGGAGTGGGCCGACTCACGGCCGAACCGGGCTGGGCGCCCAACGACTTCGCCCGGCGGGTAACCGACTCACGGCAGGGCGGCGATCGCCGCCCTGCCCGCCGGTCAGAGTGACAGGTTGCCGAAGAAGTCCCCGATGGCGTCGTTGGCGAAGACCACGATGAGCAGGCTGACGGCGATCAGGACGCCGAGCGCGGCGGCCAGCACGATCACCGCCTTCGTGGTACCCGACTTCGCGGCCGGGGTGTCCGTCCAGCCCTGGGCCAGGATGTGCCCGGTCAGCGAGCCGGTGTTCTCCACCTCGTTCGGCAGGTAGACCGTGGCGAAGCCCGGCCCGTCGAGTTCCCCGCCGTAGACGGTCCCCGGCCGTGCCGCGTCGGGCAGCGGCGCGGTGGGCGGGTTACCGGTGGGGGCGGGACGGGCACCGGGTGCGGTGGGGTTGGTCGGTGGTGGCCAGGTGGGCAGGGCCGGCGCCGGTACCACGGGTGCCGGTGACGCCGGCGCTGCGGAGGTCGGTGCCACGGGTGGTGCGGACACCGGTGGGGGCGCATTCCAGGAAACCGGCGGCGCATTCCAGGAAACCGGCGGCGCATTCCGGGAGGCCGGTGGCGCATTCCAGGAGGCCGGCGCGGCGCCACCGGTCGCCGGGGGCGGCGGGAAGGGCGGCGCCGGCATCGGCCCGGGAGGCGCGGGCGCCGGCGGTGCCGGGGGCAGCGGCGGGGCGGGCGACGGTACCGGTGGCGGGTTCGGGCCGGGCGGCGTGGGCCCCGGCGGGTTGGGACCGGGTACCGGTGGACCCGGGACAGGCGGGGATGGGACAGGTGGACCCGGGACCGGCCGGGGCGGGACCGGTGCCGGCGCGGGCGTGGGGGGTGCCGGCTGAACCGGCTCGGCCGGTTCCGTCGGCCTGGGCGGAGCCTCTGGCTGGTACGGGTCCGGGGTACCCGGCTCGCCGGCCCGGTAGACCCGGGCCGTCCCGGAGCGGGGTGCCGTCGCCGGGCCCATCTCGTCCGGGGAGAGCCGACGCAGGCCCGGCACCGAGGCGCTGGCGCGGGCGGGGGCACCCACCTCGTCCATCGGCCGGCGTTGGGCCGGGACGACCGGCGCCGGTGTGGACGCCGCCGGCCCGTCCGACGGGGCGACGGCTGCCGGGGTGGGTGCTGCCGGAGTGGGTGCTGCGGGGGCGGGTGCCATCGCACCGGCGATCGGCGCCGGGGCGGTGCCGGAGTACTGCTGCCGCGGGCTGGTGAAGGCGGACCAGACAGGGGCGGCAGCCGGGGACAGCGACTCCGCCGGCCCTGATCCGCCGGATCCCTCCGCACCGGTGGCTCCGGCGCGGTACGTGGTGCCGCCGGTGGCGGGGGCGCCGACCGGTGCATCCGGTGCCGGTGCGGTCGCCGTGGCAACCGAGGCCCGGCCGCGTACCGGTGCCGCCGCGCTCCCGGCACCCACCGGGGCGGACCGGGCGGCCGGCCCGGCGCTGTCGGGACCACTGTGGGGCTGCACGTCTGGGGCAGCCGTGGTCGCCGGAACCTCTTGCTCGCCCATGTTCGCCCTCCGCGCCCACGTCCGCGCCCGGACCGGTGGTACCGGCCCGGGTGTCCCTCGATGCCAACCGTGCCATATTCCGGCACGCCAGCACAGGCGGACCGGCGGGTGGGTGATCGGTCAGTCGGTGGTGGGCGTGGCCGGAGCCGACACACTGGTGCTGGCCGACGCCTCGGCACTGCGGGACGCCTCGGTGGTCGGCGCCGCCTCGGTGGTCGTGGAGGTCGGGGCGGCACTGGCGGTGCCACTGCCGGTGGGGCTCGGCGTCGGGCTCGGGGTCGGGCTCGGCCCGGTGGGGGTCGGGGTCGGGCGGGGCGGCAGGGTCGTCCCCGGCTTGCTGGTGGGCGGGGTGGTCGCCGGTGGCTTCGTGGTCGGCGGGGTGGTCGGCGGCTTGGTGGCCGGCGGGGTGGTCGGCGGGGGCGTGGTCGGGGCGGGTACCGCACCGAAGATCCGGGTGGCGGCGTAGAACCGGGACCACCTCACCGTGGACACCTTCACCACGTCACCGGTGGTCGGCGCGTGCACCATCTTGCCGCCGCCGATGTACATGCCCATGTGGTGGATGCTCTGCCAGTTGCTGCCCGAGGCGAAGAAGACCAGGTCGCCAGGCAACAGGGCCGACCGGCTCACCGAGCGGTGCCGGGTGGCGTAGTACTGGTCCCGGGAGACCCGGGGCAGGTCGAAGTAGTCGGCGCCCTTCGACCGGTACGCGGCCCAGACCAGGCCGGAGCAGTCGAACCGGTCCGGCCCCTCGGCCGCCCAGAGGTACGGGTCACCGAGCTGGGCCAGGGCGTACCGGACCGCGGCCATGGCCCGCGGGTGGGCGGCCAGCCCGTTGATGCTGCCGTTGGACAGGTACTGCTCACCGAGCCGCTGCTCGGCGGCTTCCTGCTGCTTCTCCAGCTCGATCAGCTGGGCCTTGTTGTCGTCGCGCAGCTTGCGGAGCTTGGCCTCGGCGGTCTGGTACGCCTTCTCCTTCTCGGTGAACTGGCGGGTCACGTCGTCGACCCGGGCCTGCGCGGTGGCCAGCGACTGGCCGGCGAGCTGGACCGCGGCCCGGGCCCGGGTCGCCTCGCGGGCGGGGGCGGTGGTGTCCGCGTCGGACACCTGGCCACGCTCGATCCGGCTGAGGATGCCGAGGCCGTGCAGGTCCGAACCGAACTGACCGGGCGGCAGCGCCGCCGCGGCCTTGAGTGCCTCGACGGCTGCCGTGTCGGCGGCCTGCTGGGCCCGGTTCAGCTCGACCTGGGCGGCCTTCAGGTCCCGGTCCGCCGCGTCGCGCTGGGCGATCGCGTCGGTCATCGTCTGGCGAAGTTTGAGCAGCTCGTCACCGAGGATCGCGACCTGGGACTCGGCCGCGTAGATCTGCGCCGCGAGCGGGCCGGAGACGAGGTTGGGCAGCTGCCCGCCGGGCGGGACGCTGCCGGGCACCCCGGGGGCGCCGGGGAGCTGGAGCGCGCCGGCGACGATGGGCCGGGAACCGGTGTCGGGGACGCTGTTCGGCAGCGGTGGGTCGGCGTACACGGGGGTGGCCAGCGCCGCCGCGACGACGGCGCCCAGCAGGGCGGACCAGACCATTGGACGCAGCACCGGGGAAACCACCGGGGTACGTCGTCGGGTCCGGAACCTGCTGCTGACGGTCATGGTGTTTTCCCCGTTCCACGTGGTGCAGCCGCGCCCGGTCGCGGCGCGGCTGAGTGGGTCTGCAACCGGTGTTGTGTGTAGTCCTACTTTGTCTTACCTCAATATGCCCACGATGTCGACGGTCGGTCGGGTAACGGGAGCCTGAGAGTTGGGTGAAGACAAGTGCCCGGGAAACACGTCCGGGAGGGCAGGACGGGAGTTCGGTGAAGTATGTCGCTGCCCGGTGGCCGCGACGTGCCGGCGCCGGACCGCGCCACGTAGTCTCGGTGACGGATCGCAGTGGAAGGGACGTGCCTGGAGATGGACGCCGGACTCAAGCGTGAGCTCGAAGCGAAGGTCTACGCCGGGGAGCGGCTGACCCGGGAGGACGGGATCGCCCTCTACGACAGCGACGACCTGGCCTGGCTGGGCCGGCTGGCGCACCACCGGCGTACCGAGTTGAACGGCGACCGGGTGATGTTCAACGTCAACCGGCACCTCAACCTGACGAACGTCTGCTCGGCCTCCTGCGCGTACTGCTCGTTCCAGCGCAAGCCGGGCGAGAAGGACGCGTACACGATGCGCATCGAGGAGGCCGTCCGCAAGGCCAAGGAGATGCAGGACGAGCAGCTCACCGAGCTGCACATCGTCAACGGTCTGCACCCGACGCTGCCCTGGCGGTACTACCCGAAGGTGCTCCGGGAGCTGAAGGCCGCCCTGCCGACGGTCAAGCTCAAGGCGTTCACCGCGACCGAGGTGCAGTGGTTCGAGAAGATCAGCGGGCTCTCCGCCGACGAGATCCTCGACGAGCTGATCGACGCCGGTCTGGAGTCGCTCACCGGTGGCGGTGCGGAGATCTTCGACTGGGAGGTACGCCAGCACATCGTCGACCACGCCTGCCACTGGGAGGACTGGTCCCGGATCCACCGGCTGGCCCACTCGAAGGGGCTGCGTACCCCGTCGACGATGCTCTACGGTCACATCGAGGAGCCCCGGCACCGGGTCGACCACGTACTGCGGCTGCGCGAGCTCCAGGACGAGACCGGCGGTTTCACGGTCTTCATTCCGCTGCGCTACCAGCACGACTTTGTCGACTCGGCGGACGGCAAGATCCGTAACCGGATCCAGGCTCAGACCACGATGGCCTCGCCGGCCGAGTCGCTGAAGACCTTCGCGGTCTCCCGGCTGCTCTTCGACAACGTGCCGCACGTCAAGTGCTTCTGGGTGATGCACGGCCTGTCCGTGGCGCAGCTCTCGCTCAATTTCGGCGTGGACGACCTGGACGGCTCGGTGGTCGAATACAAGATCACCCACGACGCCGACTCGTACGGCACGCCGAACACCATGCACCGCGACGACCTGCTGCACCTGATCTGGGACGCCGGGTTCCGCCCGGTGGAGCGGGACACCCGCTACAACGTGGTCCGGGAGTACGACGCCGCGCCCCCGCTCGCCGAGCGCCGGGCCGAGCCGCAGCAGGTCTGGGCCTGACCGCGCAGGTCGGGGCGGCGTGGCGGGTCCGAGCCGCTCACGTAGGCTCGTGACGTCATGAGCGAGGTGCGGAGCGGGTACCCCCGGCGGGACGCCGAGGGACGTATCCGGGTGCTGGGCGACCTGCTCGGGATCAGCCTGGCCGGTCTGGTCACCGGGGTGCTGGCGCTCGTCCTGTTCGACGCCGTGCTGGCCTTCCTCGGCGCGGGGGAGTTCGGTCGGGCGAACGGTTGGCTGGCGCTGATCCTGCCGGGCTGGCTCTTTCTGGAGGAGTTCCGGGCCTGGGCGTTCGGGGCGGCCCGGGTGGTCGCCGCCCTGGTGGCCGCTGCGGTCGGGCTGACCGGTGGGCTGCTCGCCGCCGGGCTCGCCGGGGGTCTGCCGGCGCTGGCCTCGGGCGCGCTCGCCGCGACCACCTGCACCATGCTGTACGCGCTGATCTGGTTCCACGGCGTCCGGTGGCTGGCCCGCCGGACGGGTTGACCCAGGGCCCGACCGGCCGGTGCGGAACGCCGAGCCGCTGCTGAGCGGGAACGGAGAGACGACTTGAGTGCCGCAGTGAAGTACACGCTGGGCCGGATCGGCCTGTTCGTGGTGGTGTTCCTGGCACTCCTGCCGGTGGACCTGAACTTCTTCCTCAAGATCATGCTGGCGCTGGTGTTCTCCGCCGCCGCCTCCTTCTTCCTGCTCCGTGGCTGGCGGGACGAGATGGCCGAGGAGATGGCCGGCGCCGCCGAACGGCGCCGGACCGAGAAGGAGCGGCTGCGGGCCGCGCTGGCCGGTGACGACGAGCCGGGTGACGGGAGTAAGAGCGCCTCCCGCTGACCGGATCCGTGGCGGAGTGGCTCCGGCCCCGGTCGCCGTTGACCGGGGCCGGAGCCGGCATCGGGGGCGCCCGGTCCGGGGTGCCGCAGGCCGGAGCCCGTACCGGCACACCCGGTCCCGGGCACCGTCTCCGGTGGCGCCCTACCAGTTGGTCGAGCCGGCCACCGTCGGCCAGGCCACGTCGTACGGCTTGATCAGGTAGACCACGCCGCCCGGGCCGCTGCCGACGCCGCCGCTGGCCGTGGTGCGCTTCGTCCGCAGCCAGATCTGCTCGAACTGTTCCCGCTGGTAGACGTTGCGGACCACGTCGTTGCTGGAGGAAGCGGGGTCGTTGACGATCACGTCACCCTCGGCGGTGAAGCCGACCACCACGAACAGATGGCCGGCGGTGCCGTAGTTGGCCCCGTCCAGCTCGCTGGCGAGGAACGACTGGCTGGTCACCACGGGGATGCCGGCGGCGATGAAGTGCTCCAGCTCGTCCAGCGAGTGCAGCCGGGTGACCTTGCCCTCCAGACCGGGGAACGAGGCGGCGTACGCGGTGTTGAACGGCCAGTTCCCGGCGCCGTCGTACTGGTAGTCGTAGACCATCCGGGCCGCGTGGTTGACGGTCGGGTCCGGGTAGGTCGGGTCGACCCAGGCGGTGTCCTGCGCGGACGGCCGGCGACCCCAGTACTCGACGACCATCTCGGTGGAGGTCGGTGAGCACCAGGCCTGGCCGCCGCCGTCGTACTCGGGGTAGTGGCCGCTGTGGATGTTCTGCGAGTAGCGGGGTACGGCCAGTTCCCGGCCCCAGGCGATGCCGCCGGTGCTGGGGGTCACCGTGTACCGGTCGGGGACGAACGAGGCCATCGCGCCGACCATCCGGACCAGCGGTGCGGCGGTCTGGCCCGGCGCCCGGTGCAGGGTCAGCCGGAGCTGGTACGCCCGGAGCAGCACCCCGGCGGTGACGTCGTTGATGGCGAAGGTGTCGGTCCAGACGCTGGACACCTTGTCGCCCTGCTTGTCGATGCTGGTCCGCCGGATGTCGCCGTCGCCCGAGGCCCAGCGGGACATGACGTACCAGGGGGTCTGCCGACCGTCGGTGTAGGTGCCCTGGAGGTCGACCTGGATCCAGGTGCCGGCCGGGGTCTCGGCGTTCCACGAGGCGATCAGTTCGCTGGCGTCGAAGCCGACCGGGGTGACCGGTGAGGTCCAGGTGCCGTACTCCCAGTTGCGCCTGGTGCCGGTGTGCGGGTCCTTGTAGGACGTGGTGCCGAGCGGGGTGCCCAGGGTGAGGCCACCGCGCGGGTCGGCCGTGGTGACCGTGCCGGCGTGCGTGCCGGTCTGCCAGTCGGCGGTACCGGCGAAGTCCCGGTAGTCGATCTGCTCGTCGTGGGTGGTGACGGGTGTCGGGCGGGGTCGGCCGGCGGTCGCCGGGGTGACGGTGGTGCCGAGGAGGGTGAGCGCGGTGGCGCTGGCGAGGGCGACCGCGTGCAGGCGGGGTCTGGCCATGGGAGCTCCGCGATGACTCGGTGGGATCGTCTGGCGTCACTATCCCTTTCGGAGGGAAGTTTCGCCAGAGGTGCCATGATGGAAAATCTTTGCCGGCGCGATGTCCAACCTGGCATGGAATTTATAGTGATCGATATTGATATGACCATGTGATGGGTGGTGGAGTGAAGATCCACGCAGCGGATCTTCCGCACTCCCAGGAGGTGGGCATGCCCATCCGTTCATCCCTCACCCCACGCCGCGGCATCGTGCTAGCGGTCGCCGTCGTGATGGGGCTCTTCGCGACGGCGGCCGGTCCGGTATCGGCGGAACCCGGCCCGAAGCGGTCCGACGAGTCGGCCGCCGCCGTGCCGTACCGGGTGATCGGACCGCGGACCCTCGCGGACCGTACCGCCGTCGCGGGTACCGGTGCGGCCATCGACTACTCCGAGCACGGCGTGCTGCACGTCTCGGCGACCCGGTCCGAGGCGGCGGCGATCACCCGCCTCGGCTTCACACTGGAGGCGATCGCCGCGCTACCGCAGTCGTCCGAGGTCGGGATCAACGGCTTCCCGGCGGCCGACTCCAACTACCACGACTACGCGGAGTTGACCGCCGTCGCGAACAAGGTCGTCACGGACCATCCGTCCATCGCCCGCAAGATCAGCATCGGTACCTCGTACCAGGGCCGTGACCTGATGGCGATCAAGATCTCCGACAACGTCGCCACCGACGAGGCCGAGCCGGAGATCCTCTTCAACTCCCAGCAGCACGCCCGGGAGCACCTGACGGTGGAGATGGCCATCTACCTGATGAACCTCTTCACCGACAGCTACGGCACCGACTCGCGGGTCACCAACGCGGTGAACACCCGGGAGATCTGGATCATCCCGACGGTCAACCCGGACGGCAGCGAGCACGACATCGCCACCGGCTCCTACCGCTCGTGGCGGAAGAACCGGCAGCCGAACAGCGGCTCGACGTACGTCGGCACCGACCTGAACCGCAACTGGTCCTACAACTGGGGCTGCTGCGGCGGTTCGTCGGGCTCGCCGTCCTCGGACACCTACCGTGGCCCGTCGGCGTTCAGCGCCCCCGAGACCTCGGCGGTGCGGAACTTCGTCAACAGCCGGGTGGTCGGCGGGGTCCAGCAGATCAAGGCGAACATCGACTTCCACACCTACTCGCAGCTGGTGCTCTGGCCGTTCGGCTACACCTACAACAACACCGCCACCGGGATGACCGCCGACCAGTACAGCACCTTCGCCACGCTGGGTCAGCAGATGGCGGCGACCAACGGCTACACCCCGCAGCAGTCGTCGGACCTCTACATCACCGACGGCAGCAGCATCGACTGGATGTGGGCCACCCACAAGATCTGGGCGTACACCTTCGAGATGTACCCCGGTTCGTCGTTCGGTGGCGGGTTCTACCCGCCCGACGAGGTGATCCCCGCCCAGACCTCCCGCAACAAGGACGCGGTCCTGCTGCTCAGCGAGTACGCCGACTGCCCGTACCGGGTGATCGGCAAGCAGGCCCAGTACTGCGCCGCCTGACGGCCGGTACCGGTTCCTGATCCGCCAATGGGGCCCCGGCCACCCCCACGGGGCCCCATTCCCCCTGCTCGGACGTGCGCTACGGTGCTAGCGACCGCCCCGCAGCGAAGCCGGTGGGAAACCGGCGCTGTCCCGCAACTGTGATACCCCCGTCCCGAGCCCTCCCCGGGCCGGCGTGGGGTGAGCCAGGTCGCCTGCGGAGCGGTCGCGAACCGCGCTCTCGAGGAAGGGGCGCCTCGCAGGCGGGGCGCAGACGTCAACGGCCCCTGTCGGCGAAGCACCAGATCCTCGACCGACAGGAGGACCGATGTCCAGACGTACCCCTCGTTTGCTCGCCGTGGCGCTCGCCACGGCGACCGCCCTCACTCTCGGTGCCTGCGCCGACAACACCGCCGAAACCCCGGCTGCCCCGTCCAGCGCGGCGGCCTCCTTCCCGGTCACCGTCGGCACGCTGACCCTGGAGAAGCGTCCCGAGCGGATCGTCTCGCTCTCGGCCACCGCCACCGAGATGCTCTTCGCCATCGGCGCGGGCAAGCAGGTCACCGCGGTCGACGACAACTCGGACTACCCGGCCGAGGCGCCGAAGAGTGACCTCTCCGGGTTCAACCCGAACGCCGAGGCGATCGCCGCGAAGACCCCCGACCTGGTCGTGATCTCCAACGACATGAACAAGATCGTGGACCAGCTCACCACCCTGAAGATCCCGGTGTACCAGGCGCCGGCGGCGAAGACGCTGGACGACTCGTACCGGCAGATCACCGAACTGGGCCAGCTCACCGGGCACGTCACCGAGGCGACCGACGTCACCAAGCGGATGCGGGACGACATCGCCAAGCTCGTCGCCGACCTGCCCAAGCGTGCCGAGCCGCTGACCTACTTCCACGAGCTGGGGCCGGAGCTGTACACCGCGACCAGCAAGACCTTCATCGGGTCGGTCTACACCCTCGCCGGTCTGCAGAACATCGCCGACCCGGCCGACGCGGACGGCAGCAAGGGCGGTTACCCGCAGCTCTCCCAGGAGGCGCTGATCAAGGCGGACCCCGACTTCGTCTTCCTCTCCGACACCAAGTGCTGCCAGCAGACCCCGGAGACGGTCAAGGCCCGCGCCGGCTGGGCCGGCCTCACCGCCGTGAAGAACAATCAGGTCGTACCGCTCGACGACAACGTCGCCTCGCGTTGGGGCCCGCGCGTCGTTGACCTGCTCCGGGCCATCGTGGACGCCACCGCGAAGGTGCCCGCGTGACGGTCGTCCCCGCGACCCCTACCGGTGCGACCTCCACCGGTTAAAAAGGGGCCCTTCCTATGCAGAAAACGATAAGAAGGGGCCCTTCCTTACCGGCCCGGCCGGCCGGGCTGCGGCCCGGCTGGCTGGCCGGCGGGATCCTCGCCGTACTGGTCGCCCTGATCGCCGGGGTGGCCTTCGGGCCGGTGAGCCTCCCGCCCGGCAGCGTGGCCGTCGAACTGCTCAACCTGATTCCCGGGGTACGGCTGGACAGTGGCCTCACCGAGCGGGAGATTGCCATCGTCACCGAGTTGCGGCTGCCCCGGGCGGTACTCGGCCTGCTGGTCGGCGGGCTGCTCGCCCTGGCCGGCGGCTGCTACCAGGGAGTGTTCCGTAACCCGCTGGCCGACCCGCACCTGCTCGGGGTGGCGGCGGGAGCCGGCCTCGCGGTCACCGTGGTGATCGTCCTGCGCCCGGCCGGTGGGGATGGCGACCCGCTCGCCGGCCTGCCGGTCACCATCCCGCTGGCCGCGTTCGTCGGCGCGAGCGGGGCGGTGCTGATGACGTACCTGCTCGGGGCGGCCGGTGGCCGGGACCGGTCCCCGGCCACCCTGATCCTGGCCGGGGTGGCGGTATCGGCCTTCCTCGCCGCCGGTCAGACGTACCTGCTGCAACAGGACGCGGAGAGCATCCAGCAGGTCTACTCCTGGCTGCTCGGCCGGCTGGCCACCGCCGGCTGGCACGACGTGCTGGTGGTGCTGCCGTACGCGGCACTGACCTCGGTCGTCGTCCTGCTGCACCGCCGGGAACTCGACGTGCTCTCCGTCGGTGACCAGGAGGCGGCCAGCCTCGGACTGCACCCCCAGCGGTCCCGGCTGCTGCTGGTCGCCGCCGCCTCCCTCGGTACCGCTGCGGCTGTCTCGGTCTCCGGGCTGATCGGTTTCGTCGGGATCATCGTGCCGCACGCCGTACGGCTGCTCGCCGGATCGAGCTACCGGTCGATCCTGCCGCTCGCCATGCTCTTCGGCGGGGCGTTTCTTACCCTGACCGACATGGTGGCCCGTACCGCCGCCGCCCCCGCCGAGATCCCGATCGGGGTGGTCACCGCCTTCTTCGGGGCGCCGTTCTTCGTGCTCGTGCTGCGCAGCGCCAAGCGGGTGCTGACATGACCGCGCCCGGTTCGGCGGTACCCGCCGTCGAGGTTCGTGACCTGTGGGTACGTCTCGGCGGGGCGCCGATCCTGGCCGGTGTCGACCTGACGGTCGCACCCGGCGAGTGGGTGACGGTCATCGGGCCCAATGGCGCCGGGAAGTCCACCCTGCTGCGCGTCGTCGGCGGTCTGCTGCCCCCGTCCGGGGAGGTCCGGCTGCACGGGACGCCGATCGACCGGCTGCGCCGCCGGGACCGGGCCCGGGTGGTCGCCACCGTGGCACAGTCACCGGTCGTACCGCCCGGGATGGCGGTACTGGACTACGTGCTGCTCGGCCGTACCCCGTTCATCCCGGCGCTCGGCCGGGAGTCAGCCGCCGACCTGGCGGTCGTGCACGACGTACTGGACCGGCTGGACCTGGCCGGGTTCGCCGGACGGGAACTGGCCACCCTCTCCGGTGGGGAACGCCAGCGGGTCTTCCTGGCCCGCGCGCTCGCCCAGGGCGCCACGCTGCTGCTGCTCGACGAGCCGACCAGCGCGTTGGACATCGGACACCAGCAGGAGGTGCTGGAGCTGGTCGACCAGCTCCGGGCCGATGCCGGGCTGACCGTGCTGGCCACCATGCACGACCTGTCGGTGGCCGGCGAGTACGCCGACCGGCTGGTGCTGCTCGCCGGGGGGAAGGTGGTCGCCGCCGGGAAACCCCGGGAGGTGCTCACCGAGGAACTGCTCGCCACCCACTACCGGGCCCGGGTGCGCGTTGTCGACGGCGAGCACGGCCCGATCGTGGTACCGGTCCGGCGCTGAGTACCGCCCGAGGCCGGCGCGGCTGAGCGCTGCCGGTCAGTCGGGTGGAGCGAGCGCGATGACCGAGAAGGCGGCGCCCTGCGGGTCGTTCAGCACGGCGTACCGACCCATCGGGATGTCCCGGGGCGGCACCATGATGATGCCGCCCAGCTCGGCGGCCCGGGCGGCGGTCGCGTCGCAGTCGGCGACCGCGAAGTACACCCCCCAGTAGGCGGGCAGGTTCGGCGGCCAGTGCTCGTCCAGGGCCGGCATCATCCCGGCGACGATCCGGTCACCGAGCCGCCAACCGGTGTAGGTGACCGTGCCCATCGGCTGGTCCTCGGGCTGCCAGCCGAAGACCAACGCGTAGAACTCCTTGGCGCCGGCCGGATCCGGGGTGGTCAGCTCGTTCCAGCTCAACGCCCCCGGCTCGCCGAACAGTTCGGCGCCGCGCATCGCCCTCGGTTGCCACACCGAGAACGCGGCCCCGGCCGGGTCGGCGAAGACGGCCATCCGGCCCTGCTCGCCGATGTCGAACGGGTCGACGATGACCTGCCCGCCGGCCGCCTCGACCCGCCCGGCCGCCGAGTCGACGTCGTCGCTGGCGATGTACGTCGACCAGATGGCCGGCTGACCGGGGGTGGCCGGGGGCCCGGCGCCGGCCACCGCCAGGCCGTTCCGTTGGAAGATCGTGTAGCCGTCCGACTCCGGGTCCGGTGACACCTGGCCGGTCCAGCCGAACAGTTCCGGGTAGAACCGCGTGGCGGTGTCGAGGTCCCCGGTGGCCAGGTCCACCCAGCAGGGCGTACCCGCTTCCACGGTGCTCACCGTCCACCTCCACGCGCCCGACGCTCTCCGATCGCTCTGTCGATCCTGGCACCGCCGATGGTCGTACGGGCTTGAATCTAAGGAAGGGCCCCTTCTTAACGCTTTCCGTTGTACAAGGGCCCCTTTTTAACACTCGTGCCAAACGAGGGCCCAGCACAGGGCGGCGGCGCAGCGGGACGCTGATCTAGGCTCGGTTTCCCCTCATCTGGGAGTACACGTTTGATGCCTCCAGCACGCCGACCGGCCGGCGGTACCGCCGCAGCCATGGCCCTCGGTCTCCTCGTCGCCGCCGTCTCCGGCCCGGGACCGGGTGCTCCGGTACCGGTCGCCCAGTACGCCGACACCCCGACCCCGGCGACCGTCGAACCCGGAGTGCGTCCCACGCCGGTCGACCCGGTCGGCCGGTTGGCGGCACCGATCACCAAACCGGCCAGCCCGATCGCGTCGACCACCGATCCGGCGCGGCGGGTGCCGGCCCGGCCGACCGCGTTGACGCCCACCCGGCCGGCGGTACGTGCCGCCACCACGACCGGCGGGCCCAGCCGGTTCGACCTCGACGGCGACGGGCTGGACGAGATCGTTGTCGAGGGCTTCGTGCAGAAGGGCGACGGTTCCTGGGGTAACGGGATCGTGATCCGGTACTCCCGGGACGGCTACCTCCAGCACCTGCTCAAGCCGAGCGGCCCGTTGCTCGGCTCGTACTTCGGAGAGTCGCTGACCGCCGGTGACTTCAACGGGGACGGGTACGCCGACCTGGTGGTCGGTGACCGCCAGGAAGCTGCGGTGCCGGGCGACAGCACCACCAACTGGGCCGGTGGAATCTGGATCTTCTACGGCGGCCGGTACCCCGTCGATCCGGCGAAGGCCCAGCACCTCACCCAGGACACTCCTGGCGTGCCGGGGATGGCAGCCGCCTGGAACGAGTTCGGGCAGCAACTCGCGACGGGCGACCTGAACGGCGACGGTTACGCGGATCTCGCGGTCAGTGCGGACGGCGAGGCCGTGGCCGGCCACGAGCGTGCGGGTACGGTGATCGCCCTCTTCGGTGGCACCACCGGGATCGATCCCGGCTCCGGGCGGCAGTTCAGTCAGGACAGTCCGGATGTCCCCGGGGTGGCCGAGCCGGGGGACTGGTTCGGGGACGCGCTCGGGATCGGTGACGTGACCGGCGACGGCTACGCCGACCTGCTGGTCGGCACGGGTGGCGAGTTGGAGGACAACGACCGGCAGAACGGTGACAACCGGGTGACCCTGTTGCCGGGCTCTCCGGAGGGTCCCCGGAGCCTTAGCGCGACCCAGCTCCTGGCGCGCGACCACGAGGGTGTCTCCATCGACGTGATCCGTGTCGCCGACATCGACCGGGACGGTTACGGAGATGTACTGGCGGGTGCTCCGCGCAGCGCGCATGGTGCCCTGCTCTACGTTCCCGGAGCGCCGACGGGGTTGCGGGCGGAGGGGGCCAGGATCTTCCGCACCTCGACCGACTTCTACGGGGGTGTCACCGACCCCCAGTTCTTCGCCATCTCCATCGGCACCGGTGACGTCACCGGGGACGGCTATCCCGACGTGCTGCTCGGCAGCGAGGGAGCGCCGTACATCGGCCACCAGCGTGCCGGCGCGGTGGTGCTGCTCGTCGGCGGGCCGGACGGGCTGAACTGGAACCGTCGGATGAGCTACCGCCAGGGCCAGGCTCCGGCACACGCCCCCCGCTACCGGATGGAGCAGCCCGAGATGTGGGACCATTTCGGGCGGTCTGTGACCATTCTGAACCTGGACGGTGCGGGCCCGATGGACATGCTGGTCGGCGCACCGTACGAGAAGATCGGCGAGGAGAACAGCCCGTCCGGCGTGCTCACCCGGCTGGTGATCGAGCAGCGTACGGCGGTGCAGGGCCATCCGGCACCCACCGCTGTCCGCCCGGTCGGCGCGTCCCGGCTCCCGGCCATCCTGGCGACGAAGCTCTGGTACCGCGTGGACCTGTACAAGCCGGGTGGCGGGAGCATCTCCGGTATCGGTGGCGTACTGCTGAACTGACGAGCCGGCGCGACCCGCTCAGCCGGCGCGACCCGCTCAGCCGGCGCGACCCGCTCAGCCGGGCGGGTCGCGTCCAGCCGAGCGGGTCGCATTGAGCCAGGACAGGACGCGTTCAGCCGAGCGGGTCGGGGAGCGGGTGCTGGTGCAGGACGGCGAGCCGGGACACCGCCCGGGTGAGCACGACGTAGAGCCGGTGCAGGCCGCGTGGCTCGGCGGCCACGATCGCCGCCGGCTCGACGACGATGACGTGGTCGTACTCCAGGCCCTTGACCAGGGTGGCCGGTACGACGGTGACCCGCGCCCCGGCCTCGACGTCGTCGACGGTCGCGGTGGTGATCCCGGCGTCGGTCAGGGCGGCGCGGAGTCCGTCCACCGCGTCGTCGGCGGCGATCACGGCGATCGAGCCGTCGTGCGCGAGCGCCGCGCGCACCTCGGCCACCGTCGCGGTGGTCAGGTCGGTCACCGTACGGATGTCCAGGTTGCCGTCGCGGCGCAACGACTCGGCCGGCGGTACGTCCACCGCGAGCGCAGGGAGCAGCCGGTTGGCGAAGGCCACCACGGCGGCGGGTACCCGGAACCCGACGGTCAGCGGGACCACGGTGGCGTCCGGCTTGCCGAGGTGGGCCAGGGAGTCCCGCCAGTCCCGGGCGGCCCACGGCGCGGTGCCCTGCGCCAGGTCCCCGAGGAGGGTGATCGAGCCGTGTTCACTGCGCCGGGCGATGGCCCGGCACTGCATCGGGGAAAGGTCCTGCGCCTCGTCGACCACCACGTGTCCGAAGCCGGCCGGCCGTTCGATCAGCCCGGCCGCCTCGTCGATGAGGACCGCGTCGGCGACCGTCCACCTCGTTGCCTTCGGGGTACGGGCCGGTTTCGCCCAGCGCAGCAGCTCCCGCTCCTCGACGGTGAGCAGGTCGCCGGCCGCAGCCGCGAGCAGCTCCGGGTCGCTGAACAGGCTGTACAGCAGACCCTCCGGGGTGACCGCCGGCCAGACCGTGTCGAGGAACCCGGCCACCGGGCGGCTGCGACCGGTCCGGCGCAGCCAGGCGTCACTCGGTGACTCGGCCCGCCGGGCCTCGACCTGCTGTTGCAGCAGCCCGACGACCCGGGCCCGGACCCGCTCACGGCCGGTGCCGTAGGGCAGCCCCTCCCGCCGGGCCTCGTCGACCACCCGGCGCAGCGCGTCCACCCCGATCCGCCAACGGAACGAACCGTCGGAGAGGACGATCGGTTCCTCCGGCTTCCGGACGTACCCCCGGAGAGCCCGGCGGAGCACCTCGGCGAGGCGCGGGTCGTGCTTGAGCGCGGCGGTGGCCGGGTCCTCCACGGCGCGGACCGGCACCCGGGCGACCAGGTCCTCGACGGTGCTCTGCTCGACCTCGACCTCCCCGAGGGCCGGCAGGACGGCGGCGATGTACGACAGGAAGGCGCGGTTCGGCCCGATGATCAGTACGCCCGAGCGGCGCAGCCGCTCCCGGTGCAGGTAGAGCAGGTACGCGGCGCGGTGCAGCCCGACTGCGGTCTTTCCGGTGCCCGGGGCGCCCTGCACACAGATCGACTCGGCCAGTTCGGCCCGGACCAGTTCGTCCTGTTCTGGTTGGATGGTGGCGACGATGTCGCGCATCGGCCCGACGCGGGGCCGCTCGATCTCGGCGGTCAGGATCCGGCTGGCGGTGCCCAGTTCCTCGCCCCGGTCGAGGTGCTCGTCCTCGAAGCTGGTGAGTACGCCGCTGGCGAAGCCGAACCGGCGGCGGGTGGCGACGCCCTGCGGGTCACGCACACTCGCCCGGTAGAACGAGCGGGAGACCGGTGCCCGCCAGTCCAGCACCAGCGGCTCGCCGATCTCGTCGGTGACGTGCCGCCGTCCGATGTGGTAGCGCCGTCCGGCATGGTCGGCGTCGTGCCCGTCGTGCCCGTCGTGGTCCGGCCCACCTGCGGGCCGGCTGTCGGCCGCCCCGCCGTCGTGTTCCCCGTCGCTCGTCCCGCCGAAGTCGAGCCGCCCGAAGAAGAGCGGTGTGGTGGGATCGTCGGCCAGTTCGGCGACCCGGCGGGAGAGCGTGCGCCCGAGGGTCTCCGCAGCGAACGGATCCCCGGCGACCTGTGCGCCGGTGGCGAAGAGGGCCTCGGCGCGTTCCCGCATCCGACGCAGCGCGGCACGGGAGTTGTCCAGGTGGGCGCGTTCGGCGGCGAGCTGCTGGTCGAGGTCCGGCTCGTGGGCGGACTGTTGGCTGGCGGCAAGGGTCATCCGAGGCGACCTTCCGGTGCGGTGGAGTGATCGGTTGACCTGGGCCGCCCGGCGCTCCGTCGATGCGGTGCCGGCTGTGCCCGGTGGAAGAGGCGCGTCCTGCTCGCGCGCGACGTTCGATCTTACGCCTCCCGGCCGTTGCGGACGATCGATTAACCGGCTTCCACCGCGCCGGCGATGATGGGTGCCATGACCGAGGCACATCCCGAGCGGCGCCGGGTGACGATCAGTGATCCACAGGTGATGCGGGCGCTGGCCCACCCCGCCCGGCTGGTGATCATGGAACATCTCGGCTCGCTCGGTGGCCGGGGGGCATCGGCGACCGAATGCGCCGAGGTGGCCGGGCTGTCGCCCAGTGCGACCAGCTACCACCTGCGGGCCCTGGCGAAGTTCGGGCTGATCGAAGAGGCTCCCGGGCGTGGGGACGCCCGGGAGCGGTTGTGGCGCGCGCTCAACCCGTCCTTCTTCGTCGACGCCGGCCAGTCGGCCGGTGCCGAGGCGCGCGCCGCCGAGCAGGCGCTGGTCGAAGCGCACGCCGCACGGGATCTGGAACGGACCCGGGACTGGCTGCGCCGGGCCGGGACCGAGCCGAGGGACTGGTACGACGTCGCGGTCTTCCACGACACCATGCTGCTGGTCACCGCCGAGGAGCAGGCCCGGCTGAACGCCGAGGTCGAACGGCTGCTGGAGCCGTACCGGCACCGGCACCGGGCCGCCGACCCGCCACCGGGGGCGCGGCGCGTGGGAGTGCAGTACCGGGTGGTGCCCCTGGACTGACGCGTCGGCGGGGTTGTGTCGGCAGTTGTGAAGGAATATTTTCGAAGTATGTCTTTCACAACTGCGGGTCCGTCCTGCTCCCGGTGGTCCGACGTCTGGCTGGCCGCAGCCGCCCGGGGCGTCTCCACCTGCGGGGACTTCCTCGCCGCCACGGCACTCGCGCTGGCTCTCCAGTCAGCCGGAGCCGGTGGGCTGGCCGTTTCCGGGCTGCTGCTCGCCGCGACCCTGCCGCTGGTCGTACTCGCCCCGCTGACCGGGCGGCTGGCCGACCGGGTGGACAGCCGCACCCTGCTGATCGGCGCCGGAGTGGCCCAGGCCGCGACCTGCGCCGCGCTGGCGTACGCCGAACATCCGGCACTGATCATCGGCCTGGTCACCCTGCTGGCCTGCGGTCTCGCGGTCACCCAGCCGAACCTGGCCGCGCTGGTGCCGGCCATGGTGCGGGCGGTGGACCTGCCCCGGGCCAGCGCGGTCAACCAGACCGCCGGCACCCTCGGCGCACTCGTCGGCCCGGCACTGGCCGGGTTGCTGGTCGGCCAGTTCGGGGTACGCCCACCGTTGCTGCTGGACGCGGCCAGTTACCTGGCCCTGGTGGTGGCCGGCCTGCTGCTGCGTACCCGTCGCGGCGGCGCCCGGTCGTCCGCCACCGCCCAGCCAACCGCCACCACCCAGCCAACCGGCACCGCCCAGCTGGCGGCCAGCGACGGGAGCCCGGCACGGGCCACGGCGGCCACCTGGCGGCTGCGGCACGATCCGCTGCTGCTCGGCATGGTCGCCGCGATGGCCGGCGCGCTGGCGGCGGTGATGGCGATGACCCCGGTGGAGGTGTTCTTCATGCGCGAGACGCTGGGCAGCTCCACCATCACGTACGGCATCGTCACCGGTGCCTGGACGGCCGGCGTGCTTCCCGGTGCCTGGCTCTTCGCGCGGCTCACCCACCGCCTCGCCGACGACGGTGCCCTGGTCCGGGCGGCTCTCGTCCTGCTCGGCGGCTGCTGCCTGATGGTGCTGGCCGGGGCCACCGTGCCCAACGCCCAACTGCTGGTACCGCTCTGGCTGATCGGTGGGCTGTGCAACGGTGGGGACAACGTGTTCAGCAACGTGGTGCTCGCCCGGCGGGTCCCCGAGGCGGCCCGGGGCCGGGCCTTCGCCGCCCTGGGCGCAGCCATCCAGGGCGCCTCGATGATCGGCTTCCTGATCGGCGGGTTGCTGCTGGAGTTCTTCGCGCCCCGCCCGTTGATCGCCGCCGCCGGGCTGGCCGGACTGCTGGTCATCGTGGCGCTGTGGGTGCCGGTCGCCCGGATCGTGCGCCGGGAACGGTCCGTCCGGCAGGGGGCCGTTAATGCGGGGTTGGCCACTCCGGTGCCGGCTCGGTGAGCCGATCCGGAACCCGCCGGATACCGTCGGGTCGTGACTGAGCGCATCGGACGACCCCGGGTGGGGCACATCCAGTTCCTCAACTGCCTGCCGATCTACTGGGGGCTGATGCGCTCCGGTGCACTGATCGACGTCGAGCTGCACAAGGACTCCCCGGACCGGCTCAACGCCGCGCTGGTCGCCGGTGACCTCGACATCGGCCCGATCTCCCAGGTCGAGTACCTGCGCCACGCCGACGAGCTGCTGCTCCTGCCGGATCTGGCGGTCGGCAGCGACGGCCCGGTGCTCTCGGTGAACATCGTCTCCACCCGGCCGCTGGACGAGCTGGACGGCGCCAAGGTCGCCCTCGGCTCCACCTCACGGACCGGTGTTCTCCTGGCCCAACTCCTGCTCGGCGAGCGCTACGGGGTGCACCCGGAGTACTTCCGGTGCCCGCCGGACCTGACCCAGATGCTGCTGGAGGCCGACGCCGGGGTGCTGATCGGCGACGTGGCACTGCGTGCCCTGCACGAGGCGCCCCGGCGCGGGCTGACCGTGACCGACCTCGGGCAGGCGTGGCGGGAGTGGACCGGGCTGCCGATGGTCTTCGCCGTCTGGGCGGTACGCCGGGAGTTCGCCGCCGCCCATCCGGGGGTGGTGAAGGAGGTGCACGAGGCGTTCCTGCGTTCCCGGGACCTCTGCCTGGCCGAGCTGGACCAGGTCGCCGAGGCGGGGGCCCGGTGGGAGCCGTTCGACGCGGCGACGCTGGCGTCGTACTTCCGGACGCTGGACTTCTCACTCGGCGAACGTCAGGTGGCCGGCCTGCGGGAGTTCGCCGCCCGGGCAGCGGTAGCCGGTGCGGCACCGGCCCTCCCGGCGGACGGTCCGGCCTTCTTCACCGGCTGACCGGGGCCGGCCCGGGTCGGGTTGTCCGGGCCAGCCTGCGTCTACACCGGCTTGGCCTCCTCCGCCGCCTTGCCACCCTCGGCCAGAACCCGCCTCGCCGCCACCGCACCTATTGCCGGTTGCGCTCAGGCAGCCGCGCGGATCAGTTCCTCGGTGATCTTCTCGCAGTTCTGCATGCCGTACTCGTAACCCCGCCCGATCGGGTAGCGGAGCATGACGCCCATCGTCCAGCCGTCGCCGATGGCGAGGCAGTTGATGTGGATCTCCTGCTCCTTCGTCCGGTCGACCCAGCCGTTCTTGATCGCGATCTGCTTCTGCTCGGCGGCGGGGAACGCCTTGCGGATACCGAAGTCACCGGTACCCCGGACCAGCCGCATCTCGTTGAGCAGCCATTCGGTCCACTCGGGGCCGGCGGCCCGGCCGTCCGCGATGCAGGCGCCGAGCCGGGCAATGTCCCGGGGGGAGAGCTGGGTACGGCTCCAGCCGCCGTCGGCGGCGACCCTGCTGTCGGTCAGCTTGCAGATCGACAGCAGGCGCTTGATGGAGGCGGTCCGCCCCATGGTGGTGTAGAGACGCTCGGTCCGGGTGTTGTCGCTGTCCCGGATGATCAGGGTGGCGTCGGCGAGCTTCGCCTGGCTCGGCTTGTCACCCGCCTCGTCGGTACGCCGCAGCCAGTCGGCGACGATCCAGGACTTGATCAGCGACGCGGTGGTGCTGGTCTCGTCCATGTTCTCCGAGCCGGCGATCTCCCCGGTGCGGGTGTCCAGCAGGCTCCAGCTCCACCAGCCGGCCAGGTCGAGGTCGACCTCGGTGGCCTTGAGCGGCAGCGGCGGCAGGGTGGGGCTGGGCGTCGGGGACGGAGCCGGCCGATCCGCCCGGCTGGGCGCCTGGGCGGCCGTGGCGGTGCGCCCGTCGGCCGGTGTCGCAGCGCCCCACCGGGCGGCGGCGGTCGACTCGAAGGGTGATCCGGGCAGGAAGCGCAGCGCGGCGAGCACCAGCACCAGCAGGACCGCGGAGATGACCACCAGCCGCAGCGGGGACGCTTCCTTGCCGTCCGGCCGGGGTGCCCGGCGGTTACCAGCCATCAGAGCTTCGCCTTCGTGGTCAGAGGTTGCGGCACCTTGAGGGCGGCGCCCGGCTGCGGGGTGACCAGCTGTGCGGTGACGCTGGCGCAGACCTTCGCGCCGTAGTCGAGGCCCCGGCTGATCGGGTAGCGCATCATCACCGCCAGCGACCAACTGTCGGTCACCGCGAGGCAGTTCACGTGCCAGTTGTTGTCGTAGTAGAGCGGGGTCCAGCCGTTCTTGATGCTGACCGGGCCCTGTTTCTCGATCTCATCGGGAAGTCCGTCGACAATTCCCCAACGACCACCGCCCTGCTTGAGTTGCTGATCCTTGGCGGCCGTGGTGCCCCGGACCTTGCTCATCTCGTCCAGTACCCACTCGGTCCACTTCGGGCCGGCGGCCGTGCCGTCGGCGACACAGTTTCCCAGCCGGACCGCATCCCGGGCGGACATCTCGGTGAAGCTCCACCAACCGACGTACCCCGGTTTGGTGCTGATGCGGGTCTCGGTGAGCCCGCACATGTCGATCATGCGCTTGGTGACGGCGGTCTTGCCGCCGGTGTTGTAGAGCGCGACGGCGGAGTCGTCGTTGCTGTCCCGGATCGCGGTGCTGGCCTGCTTCTTCCGCTCTGCGGTGAACGGCTTGTCGCCGAGGCGGCGCAGGTAGTCCGAGACGATCCAGACCTTGATCATCGACTCGGTCGAGTTGGTGGCCGTCATGTTCTTCGAGCCGGATATCGCGCCGCTCTTGCGGTCCATCAGCGCCCAGGTCAGGTGGGAACCGCTGAATGCCACCGAGACCGGCGCGGCGGCCAGTGTCGGCGCGGGCGGGGTGGCGGGCTCCGGGGTGTTGGCGCGGGGGGTGCGATCGACCTCGTCGTCGCCGCCGGACAGGCGGGCGTACGCGGCGGGGACCAGCATGACGCCGCCGAGGAGGACCGCCACGATGGCGAGCACCATGATCACGCGAGGTCGCATGAGTGGGTGGACTCCAGAAGTCGGGGCCGGGGGGACCGGACCGGTGCGGCTCGGCGATCGCGAGGCCGGGGGTGGCGGCCTCGGTGAGGCGACGATCGTCAGGAACCGATTGCGTGGACCGGGAAAGTCTACGTCCGGATCACATTCCCGCCACGACGCGACATCAGCAAGCCCTGATTAATCGGGACTAACTAGCCATTTCCCCGATTCGGGTACGGGATTTCGGGTCTTTTGTGATGCATGTCACCACTGTGGCTGCTCGTTTCCTGCGTGGTCAGCCGCCCGGTGGTTGGCGGTCCCGCGCTGAAGTCTGTGACAGACCCTAGTTTCGCAAGCTGGGAGCTGTAACACTTGTCCCGTGTATGGCAACGACTTCCCCGGTACCGACGACGCTCCCGGCGGTGGCCTGCTCGGTCAGGTCGAGGCGGCGGAGGAGGCCCTGCGGCGGGCCGCCGAACGCGGCCGACCGGACGGCCCGGCGCCCGGCGACGACCTCCAGGCGTACTTCGACGAGGTGATCGGGGCCGACCAGAAGATCGAGCCGCGGGACTGGATGCCCGAGGCGTACCGGAAGACGCTGATCCGGCAGATCGCCCAGCACGCCCACTCGGAGATCATCGGGATGCAGCCCGAGGGGAACTGGATCTCCCGGGCGCCCTCCCTCAAGCGGAAGGCCATCCTGCTGGCCAAGGTGCAGGACGAGGCCGGCCACGGGCTCTACCTGTACGCCGCCGCCGAGACCCTCGGGATCAACCGGGACGAGCTGGTCGAGCTGCTGCTCGCCGGCCGGCAGAAGTACAGCTCGATCTTCAACTACCCCACCCTCACCTGGGCCGACGTCGGCGCGATCGGCTGGCTGGTCGACGGGGCGGCGATCGTCAACCAGGTGCCGCTCTGCCGCTGTTCCTACGGCCCGTACGCGCGGGCGATGATCCGGGTCTGCAAGGAGGAGTCGTTCCACCAGCGTCAGGGGTACGAGATCCTGCACACCCTGTCGCACGGCACCCCGGCGCAGAAGGCGATGGCCCAGGACGCCGTCGACCGGTGGTGGTACCCGTCCCTGGCGATGTTCGGCCCGCCGGACGGCGACTCCACGCACTCCGCGCAGTCGATGGCCTGGAAGATCAAGCGCTTCTCCAACGACGAGCTGCGTCAGCGGTTCGTGGACATGTGCGTGCAGCAGGCGGAGATCCTCGGGCTCACCCTGCCCGACCCCGACCTGCGGTGGAACGAGGACCGTCAGGCGTACGACTACACCCAGCCGGACTACGACGAGCTGATGCGGGTGATCAAGGGCGACGGGCCGTGCAACCGGCAACGGATGGAGCACCGCCGTCGCGCCCACGCCGACGGGGCCTGGGTACGGGAGGCCGCTGCGGCGTACGCCGCGAAGCGGGCGGCCGAGAAGGAGAGGGTGGCGGCGTGACCACGGAGCAGTGGCCGTTGTGGGAGGTCTTCGTCCGGCCCCGGCGCGGGTTGTCGCACAGTCATGTCGGCAGCCTGCACGCCCCGGACGCCGAGCTGGCCCTGCACAACGCCCGGGACCTCTACACCCGCCGGCAGGAGGGGGTCTCCATCTGGGTGGTGCCGGCGGGCGCGATCACCGCGTCCAGCCCGGACGAGAAGGACGCCTTCTTCGACCCGGCGGCGGACAAGGTCTACCGCCATCCCACCTTCTACGAGGTGCCGGACGGGGTGGCCCACCTGTGACCCCCACCGTCGACCACCTGCTCGGTCTCGGCGACGACGCCCTGATCGCCGCGCAGCGGCTGGCTGAGTGGACCAGCCGCGCGCCGGAGATGGAAGAGGACGTCGCGCTGGCCAACATCGCCCTCGACCAGCTCGGCGCGGCCCGCCTGCTGCTGTCGTACGCGGGCGAACGGGAGGGCGCCGGCCGGGACGAGGACGCCCTGGCGTTCCTCCGCGACGACCGGGAGTTCCGCAACGTCCTCCTGGTCGAGCTGCCCAACGGCGACTTCGCGGTGACCATGGCGAAACTGTTCCTGCTCGCCGCCTACCAGCTCCCGCTCTACACCGCGTTGAGCGGGTGCGCCGACGAGCGGCTCGCCGCGATCGCCGCCAAGGCCCGTAAGGAGTCCGCGTACCACCTCGACCACAGCGCGCTCTGGGTAAAGCGGCTCGGTGACGGCAGCGACGAGTCGCACCGCCGGATGCAGGACGCCGTCGACCAGGTCTGGCCGTACCACCACGAACTGTTCGCGCCGGACCCGACCGCACCGGTCGACCCGGCCACCCTGCATGCCGGGTTCGACGCGGTGGTCGACGACGTGTTTGCCGAAGCCACGCTGACCCGGCCGGGGTCCGGCTGGGCACCGGCCGGCGGGCGGGACGGCGTGCACACCGAGCACCTGTCGTACCTGCTCGCCGAGATGCAGGTGCTGCACCGCGCCCACCCGAGGGCCCGCTGGTGACCGGGCCGGGGACGGGGGCCGGTGGTGAGTGACGTGCGGGCGGCCGTCGCGGCGGTGGTGGACCCGGAGATCCGGGTGGTCACCATCGACGAGCTGGGCATCCTGCGCGACGTCACCGAGGATCCGGCCACCGGTCGGGTCACCGTGACCATCACCCCCACCTACACCGGCTGCCCGGCGATGGACGTGATCCGGGCGGACATCCGCCGGGCGCTGGCCGCCGCCGGCCATCCGGAAGTGGAGGTCCGGACCGTCCTCACCCCGGCCTGGAGCACCGACTGGATCTCCGACTCGGGGCGGGCCAAGCTGGCCGCCGCCGGTATCGCCCCGCCCGCCCCGGTCCGCCGGGACGGGGTCGTCCCGCTCACCCTTGCCGTCCGCTGCCCGCGCTGCGGCTCCCCGGAGACCGAGCAGGTCAGCCGGTTCGGCTCCACCGCCTGCAAGGCGCTCTGGCGCTGCCGGGCCTGCCGTGAACCCTTCGACCACCTGAAGGCGCTGTGACTGTCACGATCTCCCGCCCGGTACGCCGCCGGCCGGTCTTCCACCCGCTGCCCGTCACCGCCGTCGACCGGCTCACCGAGGACGCGGTCGCCATCACCTTCGCCGTGCCCGACGAACTGCGGGAGACCTTCGCCTTCCAGGCCGGCCAGCACCTGACCGTGCGCCGGGCCGGCGACGACGGCTCCGACGTGCGGCGGTCGTACTCGATCTGCTCGACGCCGGACGAGTTGGCCCGGCACGGTCGGCTGCGGATCGGGGTGCGGGAGATCCCCGGCGGCGCCTTCTCCAGTTTCGCCTGCGCGGCGCTGCGTACCGGCGACACCGTCGAGGTGCTGCCACCGCTCGGGCACTTCACCACCGCGTTCGACCCGGGCCGGGTCCGCCACTACGGCGCCCTGGTCGCCGGGTCCGGGATCACCCCGGTGCTCGCCCTGGTCGCCACCGCCCTGGCCGTCGAGCCGGCCAGCACCTTCACCCTGGTGTACGGCAACCGGACGGCGAACAGTGTGATGTTCGCCGAGGAACTGGCTGACCTGAAGGACCGGTATCCCACCCGGTTGCACCTGGTGCACGTGCTGTCCCGGGAGCCGGGGGAGTCGCCGCTGCTCTCCGGCCGGGTCGACGCCGACCGGTTCGGGCGGCTGCTGGAGAGCATCGTGCCCGGTGACCGGATCGAGGAGTGGTTCCTCTGCGGCCCGTACGGCATGGTGGTCGACGCCCGCGAGGTGCTGACCGCGCGGGGCGTCCCGGAGGGCGCGCTGCACAGCGAGCTGTTCCACGTCGACGCCGCCCCGACCCCACCGACCCGGCCGGCGGAGACCGCCCCGGGCGGCAGCGAGGTCACCATCGTGCTGGACGGCCGGGCCTCGACGTTCACCATGGGCCGGCAGCAGCGGGTGCTGGACGCCGCCCTGAAGGTGCGCGGTGAGCTGCCGTACGCCTGCAAGGGCGGGGTCTGCTCGACCTGCCGGGCCAAGGTGGTCTCCGGTGAGGTGTCGATGGCCCGCAACTACGCCCTGGAACCGGACGAGGTGGCGGCGGGCTACGTGTTGACCTGCCAGTCCAGCCCGGTCACCGACCAGGTCACGATCGACTACGACGCCTGACCGCCCGCCACGTCGATCATGGACTTGTGGTGCCCGGTAGGGCGTACTTACTCCGCTTTTGTCACCCACCACAACTCCATGATCGACGCGCCGGTGACGGGGCGCCGTGCGCGAAGGTCACAGCGGGCGGGCGGGGGTCGGGCAGGGGGAAACCGGGCGACGTACCCTCGGAACCGTGACGACGAGCCGGGAGATCCACAGCATCCTGCAGCGTGGCGCGGACGGCGGGCGGATCACGCCCGAGGAGGCGCTGCTGCTCTACACCGACGCGCCCTTCCACGCCCTGGGCGAGGCGGCGGACGCGGTGCGCCGTCGCCGGTACCCGGACAACATCGTGACGTACCTGATCGATCGCAACATCAACTACACCAACGTCTGCGTGACGGCGTGCAAGTTCTGCGCGTTCTACCGGGCTCCCAAGCACCGGGAGGGCTGGACCCACCCGACCGAGGAGATTCTGCGCCGGTGCGGTGAGGCGGTCGAGTTGGGTGCCACGCAGGTGATGCTCCAGGGCGGTCACCACCCCGACTACGGCGTCGAGTACTACGAGGAGCTTTTCTCCTCGGTCAAGCAGGCGTACCCGCAGCTCGCCATCCACTCGATCGGCCCGAGCGAGATCCTGCACATGGCCAAGGTCTCCGGCGTGAGCCTGGACGAGGCGATCGCCCGGATCAAGGCCGCCGGGCTGGACTCGATCGCCGGTGCCGGCGCCGAGATGCTGCCGGACCGGCCGCGGAAGGCGATCGCCCCGCTCAAGGAGTCCGGCGCCCGCTGGCTGGAGGTCATGGAGCTGGCCCACCGGCAGGGCCTGGAGTCGACCGCGACCATGATGATGGGCACCGGCGAGACCAACGCCGAGCGGATCGAACACCTGCGCATGATCCGTGACGTGCAGGACCGGACCGGTGGTTTCCGGGCCTTCATCCCGTGGACGTACCAGCCGGAGAACAACCACCTCAAGGGGCGGACCCAGGCGACCACCCTGGAGTACCTGCGGCTGGTCGCGGTGGCCCGGCTGTTCTTCGAGACCGTCCCGCACCTCCAGGCGTCCTGGCTGACGACCGGAAAGGACGTCGGGCAGCTCGCCCTGCACATGGGTGTCGACGACCTCGGCTCGATCATGCTGGAGGAGAACGTCATCTCCTCCGCCGGCGCCCGGCACCGCTCCAACCTGCACGAGCTGATCGGCATGATCCGCTCCGCCGACCGGATCCCGGCCCAGCGGGACACCCTCTACCGGCGGCTCGCCGTGCACCACACGCCGGCCGACGACCCGACCGACGACCGGGTCGTGTCGCACTTCTCGTCGATCGCCCTGCCGGGTGGCGGGGCCCGGCGGTCGCTGCCGCTCGTCGACGCGCAGTGACCGGATCGTAGCGCTCGTCGTCGATTCGATGGACGAATGACGTCAGGCTGATAACGGGTCAGTTACGCCAATGGCGGGCCCGGCTGTGGGAGGCTACTTTCCGCAGGTCAGCCCGGTTGCTGTCGGCGCCGTACCAGTCGGTGCCCGGTGACCGCCGATAGTCGTCCTCCATCGGCCCGCGCGGGCCGTTTACATAGATGCACGGCATTGCGGGCGGGGTGGTCAACCACCCCGCCCGCAGTGTCCGTCCACCGTGACCCGATCGCCGATCCGCCCCGCCGGACGGCCGATGATCCGGTGCTGTCGGGTGAATTTCCTGGTCAGCCGGTGTGGACTGCTGGCGTGACGGGTTCCGGTCGGATAACGTCCGCTCGCCCTCTGTCTTTCCTTTCCCCCCGGGGGATCAATGATCTCGCACAACCGTTCCACCCTGGCGCGTCTCGGTGCCGTCGCCCTGCTGGCCGCCGGTGGGCTGGCCACCGTCGCCGGCCCGGCGCACGCCGCCGACCAGGCGGACCTCGCCGTCGTACCGGTCAGCTCGGCGCTGGCCAAGGGCATCACCGAGGCCAACCTGAAGCCGTTCAAGTTCACCGTCTACAACCTCACCGGATCGGTGGCCGCGCGGAACGTCACGGTGACCGTCGACACCGCCGAACTCAGGGCCAACCGGGTCGGGTACCTGATCCCCGACGGGTGCAAGGTCTCCGGCACGACCTTCACCTGCCTCCTCGGCGACCTGGCCGGCGGCACCACCGGTGAGTTCGGCCTGCCGCTGTTCAGCACCGGCGGCAAGGGCGACGGCGGCTCCCTGAAGGTCACCGTGCGGTCGGACAACCCCGACCCGCAGGAGGACAACAACACCGAGACGGTGGACATCACGGTCACCAAGCCGGGGTACGACCTGAGCGCCTGGTCCCAGGACGTCTACGCCGACGTCGAGGTGGACGCCGACGAGGCTGGCGAGACCGGTCTGACGCCGGTCGCGCCCGGTGACACCGCTCCCCTGGACTGGGCGGTCTACAACGGCGGCAGCCGCCGGGCGACCGGTGTCCTCTACGGCCTCAGCCTGCCGAAGGGGGCCACCTTCGCCACGCTGCCGGAAAGCTGCGAGCAGCAGTCGATCGGTGACCTCACCGTGGCGTACTGCGAGGAGAAGGGCCTGGTGCTGGAGCCGGGCGAGTTCTGGACCGACACGGTCCGGGTGAAGGTCGGCGCGGACGTCACCGGGAAGGTGCTCACGCCCGGCGTGCTCTTCGCCGTCGGCCTCGACCGGGCCACCGACGAGGAGCCGGCCGAGGAGCCGCGTCGGGCGACCGGTACGCAGCGCAAGACCTTCGAGGAGGTCGACGAGGCGGACAACAACTCCATCTTCGACATCTTCGTGGGGAAGAAGGTCACCCCGACCCCGACCGGGTCGGCCACGCCCACCGTCGCGCCGACCGAGCCGGGTGACGGCGGCGGCTCGGGTGGCGGCGGACCGCTGCCGGTGACCGGGGCGCAGGCCGGACTGATCGGCGGGGTCGGTCTCGGCGTACTCGCTGCCGGTGCGGTGCTGTTCGTGCTGGCCCGCCGCCGTCGGGTGGTGCTGGTGACCCCGGGCGACGAGAAGCCGACCGCCTGACCGGCGGATCCGTGCCCGACGGGGGCGGGGTGGCCCGGCCACCCCGCCTCCGTTGTCACGTGACGGGCGTGACGCGGGCCGAGGCCGGTGCCGGTACCGGACGGGCGGCTGGCAGAGTGGAGGGGTGAGCCGTACCCCCCAGGGCCAGCGGGCCAGCCTGGACAAGCAGCCGCACGAGGTCGCCGCGATGTTCGACGGCGTCGCCTCCCGCTACGACCTGACCAACACGGTGCTCTCCTTCGGGCAGGACCGGGGCTGGCGCCGGGCCACCCGGGAGGCGCTGGATCTCCTTCCCGGTGAACGGGTGCTCGACGTGGGTGCCGGTACCGGCGTCTCGACCGAGGAACTCGCCCGCTCCGGGGCGTACGCGGTGGGCGTCGACCTCTCCCTCGGCATGCTGTACGCCGGTAAGCGGAGCCGCCCGCTGGTGCCCCTGCTCGCCGGGGACGCGCTGCGGCTGCCCTTCGCCGACGCCAGCTTCGACGCGGTGACCATCTCCTTCTGCCTGCGCAACGTGGCCGACACCGACGCGGCACTCCGCGAACTGGCCCGGGTCACCCGGCCCGGTGGGCGACTCGTGGTGTGCGAGTTCAGTACGCCGACGAACCCGGCGTTCCGGACCGTCTACCTGTCGTACCTGATGCGGTCGTTGCCGGCGGTGGCCCGGGCGGTGTCGAGCAACCCGGAGGCGTACGTCTATCTGGCGGAGTCGGTGCGGGCGTGGTCGGATCAGGCGGCCCTGGCCGGACGGATCGGCGGTGCCGGCTGGGGGAAGGTCGCCTGGCGCAACCTGACCGGAGGCGTGGTGGCGTTGCACCGGGGGATCCGGCCCTGACGCCGTCCGTCCCGGGGTTTCTCGACCAGCACTGATTTTTCGTGGTTAATCAGCGATTAGTCCGTTTTGCCCCGTAGGCTGGCCCCATGACGGGCACAGAGCACCGGGCCGGTGCGGCGGTGGAGGGTACCGACGCCAACGACCTCGTCGCGGAGCTGCGCCAGCTCGCCGGGCCGGACCCGGCCGGGGTGCGGCAGGTGGTGGCCGAGGTGCTGGCAGCTCTCGACCGGGCGGCCGGTGGCGCGCTCCGTGACCAGTTGCCCGAGGCGATCCGACGGGATGTCGCGGACGCCGAGTCGGCCGGTCCGGATGCCGGCGAGATGCCGGTCGGCTTTGGCAGTGGTCCGGTGTCCGTTTCCGACATGTCGGTGGCAACCCGGGAGTGATTCGCGTAACATTCCCCGGTTATCGCCACCCGCCGGTCCGTTTTCGCCGACGCTGCCCGGATTCCGGTACCGGATGCGCGGAGCGGGCGCGGCGACTGGTGTTGCGGGGCGCCGGAAGGGCTCCCACGGACCCTTGTTTCGAGGGCTGAGATCCCCGTCACCTCGGTAAGTTAGGTATCCCTAACCCTGGGGCGGCCTAATGGCGGTCATAGACTCCTCCCCGAACTGGCTTGTGAAGGATTTCACGAGCGTTGGGAGGGGGGTCCGGATGACCGCAGTGGAGAACGACGCCGACGTGATCGTCGTGGGCGCCGGTCCCGGCGGCTCGGCAACCGCCTACCACCTCGCCAGCCACGGCGTACGGGTGCTGCTGCTGGAGAAGACCGAGTTCCCGCGCGAGAAGGTATGCGGCGACGGGCTCACCCCACGGGCGGTGAAGCAGCTGGTCAGCATGGGTGTGGACACCTCACCCGAGGCCGGCTGGCTGCACAACCGGGGGCTGCGGGTGATCGGCGGCGGCATCCGGCTGGAGCTGGACTGGCCCGAGCTGGCCAGCTTCCCCAGCTACGGCCTGGTGCGGACCCGACTCGACTTCGACGACCTGCTGGCCAAGCGCGCGGTCGCGGCCGGCGCCGAGCTGCGTACCAGCGTCAACGTGATGTCCCCGGTGCTGGACGCCGCCGGTCGGGTCGTCGGCGTCAACGCCGAGGTCGGCCCGGACAAGGTCCCGACCGCCTTCCACGCCCCGCTGGTGGTCGCCGCGGACGGCGTCTCCGGGCGGTTCCCACTCGCCCTCGGCCTGGCCAAGCGGGAGGACCGGCCGATCGGGGTCGCGGTCCGGCGGTACTACCGCTCACCCGCCAAGCACGACGACAACTACCTCGAATCCTGGCTGGAACTGCGCAGCAAGGAGAACCCGGACAAGCTCCTGCCGGGGTACGGCTGGATCTTCGGGATGGGCGACGGTCGGGTCAACGTCGGCCTCGGGGTGCTCAACTCCTCGTCGGCCTTCGGTAAGACGAACTACCGCCGGCTGCTCACCGACTGGCTCGCCACCACCCCCGAGGACTGGGGGATGACCGACGAGGCCAACGCCGACGGCCCGATCCTCGGTGCCGCGCTGCCGATGGGCTTCAACCGGGTACCGCACTACACCCGGGGTGTGCTGCTGGTCGGTGACTCCGGCGGCATGGTCAACCCGTTCAACGGTGAGGGCATCGCGTACGCGATGGAGTCCGGCGCGCTGGCCGCCGAGGTCGTGGCGCAGGCACTGGCCCGGCCCGCGGGTGCCGAACGGGAGCGCGCGTTGGCGCAGTACCCGGCCGAGCTGAAGGCCCGCTACGGCGGCTACTACCGGCTCGGCGGGATCTTCGTCAAGCTGATCGGCCGCCCGGAGATCATGCGGATCGCCACCCGGCACGGCATGCCGCACCCCACCCTGATGCGCTTCGTGCTCAAGCTGCTGGCCAACCTGACCGACCCCCGTGGCGGGGACGCGATGGACCGGGTCATCAACGCGATGACGAAGGTGGCACCAGCCGTGTAGTGGTCAACGTCCACCCCGCGCGGGGTGACCCTTACGGCTGTGAATATTGTGATTTTTGCTGACCATATCGAGGGCAGGGAAGGACGAGCAGGAGAAAACCATGTCGCTCTCGCCTTACGCACCCATCATCGGGCTGTTCGCCCTCGCCGCGGGCTTCGCGCTCTTCTCGGTGGCCGCCGCCCGCTTCACCGGACCCCGCCGCTACAACAGGGCCAAGCTCGATGCGTACGAGTGCGGCATCGAGCCGAGCCCCCAGCCGGTCGGCGGCGGCCGGTTCCCGATCAAGTTCTACCTGACGGCGATGCTCTTCATCGTCTTCGACATCGAGATCATCTTCCTCTACCCCTGGGCGGTCTCGTTCAACGCCCTGCCGATCTTCGGCTTCGTGGAGATGGTCCTGTTCATCGTCGCGGTCTTCGTCGCTTACGCCTACGTCTGGCGGCGCGGCGGCCTGGACTGGGACTGAGGGAGGAACGTCAGATGGGCATCGAGGAGAAGCTCCCCGCCGGCGTCCTGCTCACCTCGGTGGAAAAGCTGGTCAACTGGACCCGTAAGTCCTCCGTCTGGGGGGCGACCTTCGGTCTGGCCTGCTGCGCCATCGAGATGATGGCGGCCGGTGGCCCGCACTACGACCTGGGTCGCTGGGGCATGGAGGTCTTCCGGGCCTCGCCCCGGCAGGCCGACCTGATGATCGTCGCCGGCCGGGTGAGCCAGAAGATGGCCCCGGTGCTGCGGCAGATCTACGACCAGATGCCCGAGCCCCGCTGGGTCATCTCGATGGGTGTCTGCGCCAGCAGCGGCGGGATGTTCAACAACTACGCCATCGTCCAGGGCGTCGACCACGTCGTGCCGGTCGACATGTACCTGCCCGGCTGTCCGCCCCGGCCCGAGATGCTGATCGACGCGATCCTCAAGCTCCGCGAGAAGATCATGCACGAGCCGCTCGGCCCGAACGGTCGCAAGATGCTGGAGGCCCGTAAGGCGCGCGGTGACGTGCCGCTCGTCCCCTACGGCTCGATGCCCTCGTCGTACCGCTCGGACAAGGCCCGGCGGGCCGAGTGGACCCAGGCGGTCCGCGAGGGCCGCGAGGAGCAGCTGCGCATCGAGAACTGGATGAAGGCCCAGAACCACCTGGCAGGGGGCGCACACAAATGACGACTCCGGCACCGAGTGAGGACCCGGGTGGCGGCGTACCGGTGGCGGCCCCGCCGACCGGCGCCACCAGCGGCGCTCCGGCCGAGTACCCGCCGGCCAGTCCCGCCGGTCAGGGCATGTTCGGCATCCACGGCACCGGCGACACCTCCGGCTTCGGCGGCCTGGTCCGGCCGCGCCGGCTGGTCGAGGGGAGCCCCCGCCCCTACGGCGGCTACTTCGACGAGGTCCGGGACGCGCTGGAAGAGGCGTACCCGGCCTTCGGTGACGCCGTGGAGAAGGTGGTCGTCGATCGCGGCGAGCTGACCATCCACGTCCGCCCCGAGCGGATCGCCGAGGTCTGCCAGGTGATGCGGGACGACCTGTCGCTTCGCTTCGAGCTCTGCTCCTCGGTGTCCGGCGTGGACTACCTGGGGTCGGACCAGCGGCGGCTGCACGTCGTCTACCACCTGACCTCGATGACCTACCGCCGTCGGGTCCGCCTGGAGGCGGCCGTCTCCGCCGAGGACCCGCACCTGCCGAGCGTGACCAGCATCTACCCGACCGCCGACTGGCAGGAACGGGAGACGTACGACATGTTCGGCGTCATCTTCGACGGCCACCCCAGCCTGACCCGGATCCTCATGCCGGACGACTGGGAGGGGCACCCGCAGCGCAAGGACTACCCCCTCGGCGGGGTGCCGGTCGAGTACAAGGGCGCCGAGATCCCGCCGCCGGACCGTCGGAGGTCGTACCAGTGAGCACTCCCAACTACGCCACCGAGCGCGAGACGACCGAGGGTCGCGTCTTCACCGTCACCGGCGGGGACTGGGACACCGTCGTCTCCGGCAGGGACCCGATCACCGACGAGCGGATCGTCGTGAACATGGGTCCGCAGCACCCCTCCACGCACGGCGTGCTCCGGCTGATCCTGGAGCTGGAGGGGGAGACCGTCCGCGAGGCCCGGTCGGTCGTCGGCTACCTGCACACCGGCATCGAGAAGAACCTCGAATACCGCAACTGGGTGCAGGGCACCACGTTCGTCACCCGGATGGACTACCTGTCGCCGATCTTCAACGAGACGGCGTACAGCCTGGCGGTGGAGAAGCTGCTCGGGGTCACCGACGAGATCACCGAGCGGGCCAACACCATCCGGGTGCTGATGATGGAGCTGAACCGGATCTCCTCGCACCTGGTCTGGCTGGCCACCACGGGCATGGAGCTCGGCGCGATCTCGATCATGCTGTACGGCTTCCGGGAGCGCGAGTACATCCTCGACATCTTCGAGATGATCACCGGGCTGCGGATGAACCACGCCTACGTACGGCCGGGCGGCGTCGCCCAGGACGTGCCGGACGAGGCGATCGTCAAGATCCGCGAGTTCCTCAAGATGATGCCGAAGAAGCTCAAGGAGTACGAGGACCTCCTCTCCGGCCAGCCGATCTGGACCGAGCGGACCCAGAAGGTCGCGGTGCTCGATGTCACCGGCTGCCTCGCGCTCGGCGTCACCGGCCCGGTGCTGCGTTCCGCCGGTCTCGCCTGGGACCTGCGCAAGACCATGCCGTACTGCGGCTACGAGACCTACGAGTTCGACGTGCCGACCCATCCGGACGGCGATGTCTGGGGCCGCTACCTGGTCCGGCTCGCCGAGATCCGGGAGTCGCTGAAGCTGGTCGAGCAGGCGCTGGACCGGCTGAAGCCGGGCCCGGTGATGGTCGCCGACCGGAAGATCGCCTGGCCGGCGCAGCTCGCCATCGGCGTCGACGGGATGGGCAACTCGCTGGAGCACGTCGCCAAGATCATGGGTCAGTCGATGGAGTCGCTGATCCACCACTTCAAGCTCGTCACCGAGGGTTTCCGGGTACCGCCGGGCCAGGTCTACGTCGCGGTCGAGTCGCCGCGCGGCGAACTGGGTGTGCACGCGGTCTCCGACGGTGGCACCCGGCCCTACCGGGTGCACTACCGGGAGCCGAGCTTCGTCAACCTCCAGGCCATCCCGGCGATGGCCGAGGGCGGGCTGATCGCCGACGTGATCGCCGGCGGCGCCTCTCTGGACCCCGTGATGGGTGGGTGTGATCGCTGATGGGTTTCTCTGACGAGACGCGCGAGCGGGCGCGGGAGATCATCGCCCGCTATCCGGCGGACCGGTCCCGCTCGGCGCTGCTGCCGCTGCTGCACCTGGTGCAGTCCGAGGAGGGGTACGTCTCCCCGGCCGGCGTCGAGTTCTGCGCCGAGGTCCTCGGCCTGAACAAGGCCCAGGTCGGCGCGGTCGCCACCTTCTACACCATGTACAAGCGCCGGCCGACCGGCGACTACCTGGTCAGCGTCTGCACCAACACCATGTGCAACGTGCTGGGCGGGCAGGAGGTCTACGACACCGTCGCCGAGTACCTGGGCGTCGGGCACGAGGAGACCACCGCCGACGGGAAGATCACCCTGGAGCACGCAGAGTGCCTCGCGGCCTGTGACTACGGGCCGGTGATGACCGTCAACTACGACTTCTTCGACGGTGTCGACCCGGCCGGTGCGGTCAAGGTCGTCGACGAACTGCGGGCCGGTGGCCGGCCCGCGCCGTCCCGGGGCGCCCGGCTCTGCACGCTGAAGGAGATGTCGGTGCAGCTCGCCGGCTTCGCCGACACCCGTGAGGGTGCGGTGGCCGACGGGGTACCGGGCGAGCCGACCCTGCGTGGCCTGCGCCTGGCCGAGCAGCACGGTATCTCGGTGCCGGGCTTCGACCCGAACACCCCGATCCGGCGCAAGGACGACCCGGTCCCGGCCACCCCGGCCAAGGCCGCGCCGACCGGTACCACCGCCCCGGACGTGAAGGCCCCGGACGCCAAGTCGCCGGAGGTGCGGGCGGCCGAGACCCGCCAGCCGGATGCAAAGACCCCGGTCCCGGACTCCCCGGGTACCAAGATCCCGGTCGACGGCGTCGCTCCGACCCCGCGCGACGCGCAGGCCGCCGAGGCGGCCGGGGTCGCCGCGAACACCCCGGCCGGCGACGGTAAGCCCGCCGGTGACGCTTCGGACGCGCAGCAGCGCTCGCTCGATGAGGCATCGGCGAGCGCGAGGAGTGAGCTTGCGGGCCCCGCAGCCGCGAGCGAAAGGGAGGCACAGCAGTGACGACGCCTCGACCGGAGACGCTGGCCAAGCTGACCCCGGTGCTCACCAAGCGCTGGCTCTCGCCGGACGCCTGGCAGCTGCGGACCTACGAGCGGCTCGACGGCTACGCCGCGCTGCGCAAGGCACTCAAGGCGCAGCCGGACGACCTGATCCAGCTGGTCAAGGACTCCGGCCTGCGGGGCCGGGGCGGTGCCGGCTTCCCTACCGGTCTGAAGTGGGGCTTCATCCCGCAGGGTGACGGCAAGCCGCACTACCTGGTGGTCAACGCCGACGAGGGCGAGCCGGGTACCTGCAAGGACCTGCCGCTGATGACCCACGACCCGCACTCGCTGGTCGAGGGCGTGATCATCGCGTCGTACGCGATCCGCGCCAACCGGGCCTACATCTACATCCGGGGTGAGGCGGTGCACGCGGCCCGCCGGCTGCGGCACGCGGTCGACGAGGCGTACGCCCGGGGTTACCTCGGGCGGAACATCCTCGGCTCCGGGTTCGACCTGGACCTGGTGGTGCACAGCGGTGCCGGGGCGTACATCTGCGGCGAGGAGACCGCGCTGCTGGACTCGCTGGAGGGCTTCCGGGGGCAGCCCCGGCTGCGCCCGCCGTTCCCGGCGACCCATGGCCTCTACGCCTGCCCGACCGTGGTCAACAACGTCGGCACCATCGCCAGCGTGCCGTACATCGTGCTCGGCGGGGCCGAGTGGTGGAAGACCATGGGCACGGAGAAGTCGTCCGGCCCGATGATCTACTCGCTCTCCGGTCGGATCGCCAACCCGGGCCAGTACGAGTGCACGATGGGCGTCACGCTGCGCGAGCTGATCGAGCTGGCCGGGGGCATGAAGCCGGGCCACAACCTGCGGTTCTGGACCCCGGGTGGCTCGTCCACCCCGCTGCTGACCGCCGACCACCTGGACGTCCCGCTGGACTTCGAGGGGGTCGCGGCGGCCGGTTCGATCCTCGGCACCACGGCCACCCAGATCTTCTCCGACCAGGACTGCCCGGTCTACGCGACCTACCGGTGGCTGGAGTTCTACCACCACGAGTCGTGCGGCAAGTGCACCCCCTGCCGGGAGGGCAACTACTGGATGGTCCGGGTCTACCGGCGGATCCTCGCCGGTCAGGGCACCCACGAGGACCTGGACACCCTGCTGGACACCTGCGACAACGTGCTCGGCCGCGCGTTCTGCGGTCTGGGCGACGGTGCGACCAGCCCGGTGACCTCCTCGCTGAAGTACTTCAAGCAGGACTACCTCGACTACATCGAGGGTCGGAAGGCTCCGAGGCTCTCGGAGCAGACCCTGGTAGGGGCGCACTGATGACCGACGTTGCGAAGAACACCGAGACCGTCACGCTGACCATCGACGGGGTCGAGGTGACCGCACCCAAGGGTGCGCTGATCATCCGGGTGGCCGAGCAGCTCGGCACGGAGATCCCCCGGTTCTGCGACCACCCGCTGCTGGCCCCGGCCGGTGCCTGCCGGCAGTGCCTGGTCGAGGTGGAGGGGCAGCGCAAGCCGGTGGCCTCCTGCACCCAGCCGGTGGCCGAGGGCATGGTGGTCCGGACCCAGCTCACCTCCGACGTGGCCAAGAAGGCCCAGCAGGGGATCATGGAGCTGCTGCTGGTCAACCACCCGCTCGACTGCCCGATGTGTGACAAGGGCGGCGAGTGCCCGCTGCAGAACCAGGCCATGTCCACCGGCCGGACCGACTCGCGCTTCCACGAGCACAAGCGGGAGTACGAGAAGCCGCTGAACATCTCCTCCCAGGTGCTGCTGGACCGGGAGCGCTGCGTGCTCTGCCAGCGCTGCACCCGGTTCTCGGAGGAAATCGCCGGTGACAAGTTCATCGACCTGATGGGGCGCTCCTCGCACGAGGAGATCAACATCTACCGGGACGACGCGTACGGCGCGGAGGACTCGGACTCCGGCGACGTCCCGTTCAACTCCTACTTCTCCGGCAACACGGTGCAGATCTGCCCGGTGGGTGCCCTGACCGGTGCCCAGTACCGGTTCCGGGCGCGGCCGTTCGACCTGGTCTCCACCCCCAGCGTCTGCGAGCACTGCTCCGCCGGTTGCGCCCAGCGCACCGACTGGCGGCGCGGCAAGGTGCTGCGCCGGCTGGCCGGCGACGATTCGGCGGTCAACGAGGAGTGGAACTGCGACAAGGGGCGCTGGGGCTTCCAGTACACCCGCGCCTTCGACCGGCTCACCACCCCGCTGGTCCGGGACTCGAAGACCGGTGAGCTGCGCGAGGCGTCCTGGAGCGAGGCGCTGGCGGTGGCGGCCGAGGGGCTGCGCGCGGCCCGGGACGGCGGCCAGGGTACGGCCGTGCTGACCGGCGGCCGGCTGACCGTCGAGGACGCCTACGCGTACGCGAAGTTCGCCCGGGTCGCCCTGCACAGCAACGACATCGACTTCCGGGCCCGGCCGGTGAGCCGGGAGGAGACCGACTTCCTGGCCAGCAACGTCGCCGGGGTCACCGACGTGACCTACGCCGACGTGGAGAACGCCCCGGCGGTGGTGCTGGTCGGACTGGAGCCGGAGGAGGAGTGCCCGATCCTCTTCCTGCGGCTGCGCAAGGCCTACCTCAAGCGGAAGCTCAAGGTCTACGCGCTGGCCCCGTTCGCCACCCGTGGGCTGGAGAAGCTCGGTGCCAAGCTCGCCCGGGTGGTCCCCGGCGAGGAGGCGCAGGTGCTCGCCGAGCACGCCACGGTCGCGGAGGCACTCGGCACCCCGGGGGCCATCCTGATCGTCGGTGAGCGGCTCGGCAGCGTACCGGGTGGCCTCTCCGCCGCCGCCGACATCGCCCGGCGGACCGGCGCCAAGCTGGCCTGGGTGCCGCGCCGGGCCGGCGACCGGGGTGCGGTCGACGCGGGCTGCCTGCCCAACCTGCTGCCCGGTGGCCGGCTGGTGACCGAGCCGGGTGCCCGTGCCGAGTTGGGTGAGGCGTGGGACGTGGCCGCCGGGATCATCCCGAGCCAGGCCGGCCGGGACACCGACCAGATCATCGCCGCTGCGGCGGCCGGTCAGCTCGGTGCCCTGGTGGTGGCGGGCGTCGACCCGTCCGACCTGGCCGACCCCCGGCTGGCCGAGCAGGCCCTGGACAAGGTTCCCTTCCTGGTCAGCCTGGAGCTGCGCAACTCGGCGGTGGCCCGCCGGGCGGACGTGGTGTTCCCGGTCGCCCCGGTGGTCGAGAAGGCCGGCAGCTTCCTGGACTGGGAGGGCCGGCTGCGCACCTTCGAGGCGGTGCTGGAGACCACCTCGATGAACGACGGTCGGTTGCTGGACGCCATCGCCGCGCAGCTCGGGGTGGAACTCGGGACCGCCGACGTGAACAGTGTCCGCCGCGAGCTGGGCTCGCTGCCGGCGACCCGGCAGGACCGCCCCGGTGCTCCGGTGGTGGAGCCGGCGGCGGTGCCGCGGACCGGCCCAGGTGAGGCCGTCCTCGCCACCTGGCACCAGCTCATCGACCTGGGCAGCCTGACCGACGGTGACGAGTACCTCGGTGGCACCGCCCGCCCGCCGGTGGTCCGCCTCGGCAAGGGCACCGCGGAGGCGCTCGGTGTCGCGGACGGGGATGCGGTGACCGTCGGTACCGACCGGGGGGCGCTGACCCTGCCGGCGGCGATCACCGAGATGCCGGACGGTGTCGTCTGGCTGCCGACCAACTCGCCCGGTTCGACCGTACGGCGCAGCCTCGGCGTGACCTCCGGAGCGGTGGTGCGGGTCTCCGCCGCCGCCCCGGCGCCGGTCGCGGCGGATGCGGCCGGTCGGCCCGGTCCGCTCCTCAACACCGCTGGGGGTGTCCAGTGAGCACGCTCTATCTGGCCCAGGATCCGACGCTGGCCGACTTCGGCAAGGATCCGTGGTGGCTGGTCCTCATCAAGATCGTCTTCGCGTTCGCGTTCGGTCTGCTGGCCACTCTGCTCGGCGTCTGGTTCGAGCGGAAGGTCGTCGGCTGGATGCAGGTCCGGCCGGGTCCCAACCAGGTCGGCCCGTTCGGTCTGCTGCAGACCCTCGCCGACGGTCTGAAGATGGCCTTCAAGGAGGACATCCTCCCGAAGAAGGCGGACAAGGTCGTCTACTTCTTCGCGCCGACCATCTCGGTGATCTGCGCGGTCACCGCACTGTCGGTGGTCCCCTTCGGGCCGATGGTCAGCATCTTCGGCCACTGGACCCCGCTACAGGTTACCGACGTGTCGGTGGCGGTGCTGGTGCTGCTGGCCTGCTCCTCGATGGGCATCTACGGCATCGTGCTCGGCGGCTGGGCCTCCGGCTCGACCTACCCGCTGCTCGGTGGTCTCCGGTCCAGCGCCCAGATGATCTCCTACGAGGTCGCGATGGGGCTCTCCATCGTGGCGGTCTTCATGACCGCGGGCACCATGTCCACCAGCGGGATCGTCGCCGCCCAGGCGGACGGCACCCGGCTGAGCATCTTCGGCACCGAGGTACCGGCGCCCGGCTGGTACGCCATCCTGCTGCTGCCGAGCTTCATCATCTTCTTCATCGCCACGGTCGGTGAGACCAACCGCGCCCCGTTCGACCTGCCCGAGGCGGAGTCCGAACTGGTCGCCGGCTTCATGACCGAGTACAGCTCGCTGAAGTTCGCGCTCTTCATGCTCTCCGAGTACGTGTCGATGGTGACCATGTCCGCGGTCACCACCACGCTCTTCCTCGGCGGCTGGCGGGCGCCCGCACCGATCACCACCTTCTGGGCCGGGGCCAACTCCGGCTGGTGGCCGATGCTCTGGTTCTTCGGCAAGGTGCTGATCCTGGTCTTCGTCTTCGTCTGGCTGCGCGGCACGCTGCCCCGGCTCCGGTACGACCAGTTCATGCGGTTCGGCTGGAAGGTGCTGCTGCCGATCAACCTGGTCTGGATCCTGGTACTCGCCGGTTTCCGCTCGATCGAGGACTGGCAGACCCAGGACAAGGTGGTCGCGGTCGGTATCCCGGCCGGCATCCTGCTGCTCGCCGCGCTCCTCTGGCCGACCCGCGGAGCGCGACCGAAGCCGACCCTCCAGGAGCAGGTCAACCGCCGGCCGCACGGCAGCTTCCCGCTGCCCCCCATGGACCTTCAGGTCCCGCCGAGCCCGCGTACCCGGCGCCTGGTCGCCGAGCGGGAGCCGGCGAACATCGGTGCCGCCCCGGTCGAGAAGGAGGAGGTGTGACATGGGCGCGATCACGGGCACCTTCAAGGGTTTCGGGGTCACCTTCTCGCACATGTTCAAGAAGGTCGTCACCACGGACTACCCGTTCAAGCCGCCGGTCTCCGCGCCGCGTTACCACGGCCGGCACATCCTCAACCGCCACCCGGACGGGCTGGAGAAGTGCATCGGCTGCGAGCTGTGCGCCTGGGCCTGCCCGGCGGACGCGATCTACGTCGAGGGTGGCGACAACACCGAGGAGCAGCGCTTCTCGCCCGGTGAGCGGTACGCCAGCGTCTACCAGATCAACTATGCCCGCTGCATCTTCTGCGGGCTCTGCATCGAGGCGTGCCCGACCCGCTCGCTGACCATGAGCAACGAGTACGAGCTGGCCCGCGACTCCCGGCAGGACCTGATCTTCACCAAGGAGCAGCTGCTCGCGCCGCTGCTGCCGGGCATGGAGCAGCCGCCGCACCCGATGCGGCTCGGCGACAGCGAGAAGGACTACTACGTCGGTGCGCTGACCAACCCGGGCACCTCGGCCGGTGCGGAGCAGTCGCCGAACGGCGGGTACGGCGTAGCGGAGCACCCGGGTGTGACGTTCCCCGGTGCCGAGCAGGCGGCCCAGCGGGCGCAAGCGGCAAAGGGGGAACGGGCATGACCGGCGGGCAGGCGGTGCTGGCCGCGACGGGGGCGGTGACCGGCGGGGAAGCCGTCACCTTCTGGATCCTCGCGCCGCTGGCGCTGATCGGCGCGATCGGCATGGTCTGGGCCCGCAACGCCGTGCACTCGGCGCTCTGGCTGGTGCTGACCATGCTCTGCCTGGGCGTGTTCTACGTGCTCCAGGCCGGGCCGTTCATCGGCATGGTGCAGATCATCGTCTACACCGGCGCGATCATGATGCTCTTCCTGTTCGTGCTGATGCTGGTCGGCCGGGACGCCTCCGACTCGCTCATCGAGACCCTGCGCGGCCAGCGTCCGGTCGCGGTGCTGCTCGGGCTCGGCTTCGCCGGCCTGGTCGGCACCGGGCTCTACCGGGCGCTCCAGGGCAGGACGCCGGCCGGGCTGGAGCAGGCGAACGCCGAGGGCAACGTGCAGGGCATCGCCCGGCTGCTCTTCACCAAGTACGTGTTCGCCTTCGAGTTGACCTCGGCGCTGCTGATCACGGCGGCGGTCGGCGCGATGGTGCTGGCCCACGTGGAGCGCCGCAAGGCCGACAAGATGGACCAGATCGCTACCATGAAGGCGCGGTTCGCCCCGGGTAACTACCCCGGCCCGAAGCCCGGTCCGGGCATCTACGCCACCTCGTCGTCGGTGGCCACCCCGGCCCGACTGCCGGACGGCCGGCTGACCGAGCGCAGTGTCCCGGAGATCCTGCCCACCCGGGAGCTCTCCGAGTCGGAGACGACGCTGAAGGGGACGGAGAAGTAATGAACGAGTTCTTCTCGGTGGAGCCCGACTACTACCTGATCCTCGCTGCGGTGCTGTTCACCATCGGCGCGGTCGGGGTGCTCATCCGGCGCAACGCCATCGTGCTCTTCATGTGCGTCGAGCTGATGCTCAACGCGGCCAACCTGGCGCTGGTCACGTTCAGCCGGATCAACGGCGACCTGAACGGTCAGATCATGGCGTTCTTCGTGATGGTGGTCGCGGCGGCCGAGGTCGTGATCGGTCTCGCCATCATCATGTCGATCTTCCGGACTCGACGCTCGGCGAGCGTCGACGACGCCAACCTGCTCAAGTACTAGAGGGGCCCACCAGTGGAAGAGACTGTGCGTTACGCAGAGGCCACGGGGCTGCTCGGCAGCGTCTGGCTGCTGGTGGCGATCCCGCTGGTCAGCGCCGCGATCCTGCTGCTGCTGGGCCGCCGCGCCGACCGTTGGGGGCACTGGCTCGGCGTCGCCAGCATCGGCGTCGCGTTCGTGCTCGGCCTGACCTTCTTCCTCCAGCTCCGTGGGCTGGAGAACAAGTCCGTCGAGCGTAGTCTCTGGGACTTCATCGCGGTCGGCGACTTCAAGGTGGACTTCGGTCTGCTCTTCGACCCGCTGGCCGCGGTCTTCGTACTGCTGATCACCGGGGTGGGTTTCCTGATCCACCTGTACGCGGTCGAGTACATGTCGCACGACCCGGGCCGGCGGCGGTTCTTCGCCTACTTCAACCTGTTCGTCGCCGCGATGCTCCTGCTGGTGCTCGGCAACAACTACGTGATGCTCTACTTCGGCTGGGAGGGCGTCGGTCTGGCGTCGTACCTGCTGATCTCCTTCTGGTACGAGCGTCCGACCGCCGCCACCGCCGGCAAGAAGGCGTTCCTGATGAACCGGGTCGGCGACGCCGGCCTGGCCATCGGCATCTTCATCATGTTCGCCACCCTCGGCACCACCCAGTACGACGAGGTGTTCAACGGCGTCGGCGGCTTGGCCGGCGGTACCGTGCTGGTGCTCGGCCTGCTGCTCCTGCTCGGCGCGACCGGTAAGTCCGGCCAGTTCCCGCTCCAGGCGTGGTTGCCGGACGCGATGGAGGGTCCGACCCCGGTGTCGGCGCTCATCCACGCCGCCACGATGGTCACCGCCGGTGTCTACCTGATCGCCCGGTCGAACCCGATCTTCTCGGCCAACTCGACGCTCCAGCTCGTCGTGGTGAGCGTCGGCGCGCTGACCCTGCTGCTCGGCTGCATCATCGGTGCGGCCAAGGACGACATCAAGCGGGTACTCGCCTGGTCGACGGTGAGCCAGATCGGCTACATGTTCCTCGGGGTCGGTCTCGGCGGTGGGGCGTACGCGCTGGCCATCGTGCACCTGCTCGCGCACGGCTTCTTCAAGGCCAACATGTTCCTCGGCGCCGGCTCGGTCATGCACGGCATGAAGGACCAGGTGGACATCCGCCGCTTCGGTGGCCTGTCCAAGTACATGAAGGTCACCTGGATCACCTTCGCCACCGGCTGGCTGGCCATCATCGGCATCCCGCCGCTCTCCGGCTACTTCTCGAAGGAGCCGATCATCGCGAAGGCGTTCGAGCGCGACGACTGGACCGCCTGGCTCTTCGGCGGGGCCGCGATGCTCGGTGCCGGGCTCACCGCGTTCTACATGACCCGGCTCTTCGTGCTGACCTTCCACGGCCCGAAGCGGTGGACCGACGACATCGAGCACCCGCACGAGTCGCCGAAGCTGATGACCATCCCGCTGATCCTGCTCGCGGTCGGCTCGGTCGCCGCCGGTTTCCTGCTCTCCACCTCGGTGCCGGACTGGCTGACCGCCACCGCTGGGCTCGGCGGCGCGGAGGAGGGCGAGGCGCACGGCGTGCTCTCCCACACGGTGATCACCATCCTGTCGATCCTGGTCACCCTGATCGGTGCCGGCCTGGCCTGGTTCCTGTTCCGTAACGGCACGGCCACCGAGCCGCAGCCGGCCGGGGTACTGGTCACCGCCGCCCGGAAGAACCTCTACACCGACTCGTTCAACGAGGCGGTCTTCGAGAAGCCGGGCATCTTCCTCACCCGGGCGCTGGTCTACCTCGACAACCGGGGCGTCGACGGGCTGGTCAACGGACTGGCCGCTGGTGTCGGCGGTGGGTCGGGCCGGCTCCGGCGACTCCAGACCGGCTTCGTCCGGTCGTACGCGATGTCGATACTCACCGGCGCCCTGCTGGTGGTGGCGGCATTCCTGGCGGTGCAGGCGGGGTGGCTGGCGTGATCGACCTCTTCCAGGCGGCCGCCCCCGGCGGATCGCGCAGTGACGACGGAGGTAAGGCCGCATAATGTCCGACTTCCCTTTCCTCTCGGTGCTGACCGTGGCGCCGCTGGTCGGTGCCCTGGTCGTGGCGTTCCTGCCGCGCAGCCGGCCGCAGTTGGCCAAGCAGGTGGCCTTCGGCTGGTCGCTGGCCGTGCTGGTGCTCTCCGTCTTCATGTGGGGGGCGTTCCAGGCCGGCGGTGACCGGCTCCAGTTCCGCGAGTCGTACTCGTGGATCCCGCAGTGGGGGGTGAACTTCACCTTCGCCGCCGACGGCATCGCGCTGGTCATGCTGATGCTGATCGCCGTCCTGGTGCCGCTGGTGATCCTGGCCTCCTGGCACGACGCGGAGTCGTCGAAGCGGTCCGTCCCGGTCTACTTCGCCCTGCTGCTCATCCTCGAATCCACGATGATCGGCGTCTTCGCCGCCGCCGACATCTTCCTGTTCTATGTGTTCTTCGAGGTCATGCTGGTGCCGATGTACTTCCTGATCGGCAGCTTCGGCGGCCACCAGCGGCAGTACGCGGCGGTGAAGTTCTTCCTCTACTCGCTGGTCGGCGGTCTGTTCATGCTCGCCGCGGTGATCGGCCTCTGGGTGGTCGGCGGGAAGACCTTTGACTGGCAGGCGCTCACCCAGATCGACATGTCGACCGGTACCGAGCGCTGGCTCTTCCTCGGCTTCTTCATCGCCTTCGCGATCAAGGCGCCGTTCTTCCCGTTCCACACCTGGCTGCCGGACGCCGGTGGCGCGGCGCCGGCCGGTGCGGCGGCCCTGCTCGTCGGCGTCATGGACAAGGTCGGCACCTTCGGCATCCTGCGCTACTGCCTGCCGCTGTTCCCCGAGGCGTCCAAGTGGTTCGCGCCGTACGCCATCGCGCTGGCGGTGATCGGCATCATCTACGCCGCGCTGCTGGCGGTCGGACAGAACGACCTGAAGCGACTGGTGTCCTACACCTCCATCGCGCACTTCGGCTTCATCGGCGTCGGCATCTTCGCCTTCACCACCCAGGCCGGTACCGGTGCGGTGCTCTACATGCTCAACCACGGCCTCGCCACCGGCCTGCTGTTCCTGGTCGTCGGCATGTTCGTGGCCCGGCGCGGTTCGGCGCTGATCAGCGACTTCGGTGGGGCGGGCAAGCTGGTCCCGGTCCTCGCCGGGGTGTTCTTCTTCGCCGGTCTCGCCTCGCTCGCCCTGCCCGGTACGGCACCGTTCATCTCCGAGTTCCTGGTGCTGGTCGGTACCTACACGGTGAACAAGCCGGTCGCGGTGATCGCCACCCTCGGCATCATCCTGGCTGCGGCGTACGTGCTCTGGATGGTGCAGCGCACCACGCAGGGCACCCTCAACCCGGCGCTGACCCAGGTGGAGGGGATGCGGCGGGACATCAGCCTGCGCGAGAAGGTCGTGGTGGCACCGCTGATCGCGCTGATCGTGCTGCTCGGCTTCTACCCCAAGCCGGTCACCGATGTCATCAACCCCGCCGTCCAGGCGACCATGCAGGATGTCGGCAAGTCCGACCCCGCACCGACGAACGGCGGCGTCCAGAAGGCCAGCAAGTGAGCCCCGCGGTCGCGAGTGAAAGGCAGCCTGTCCGATGACCGAGCTGAAGTTGCCGTCGATTGACTACGCGGCGCTCGCTCCGATCCTGATCATGCTGGGCGCCGCCCTGGTCGGTGTCCTGATCGAGGCGTTCGTGCCGCGTCGACTGCGGCATCCGGTGCAGCTCGGTGCCGCCCTGCTGGCGGTACTGGTTGCGCTCTACTTCGTGGTCGACAACGCCGGTGACCGCCAGATCACCATCGGCGGGGCGATCGCGATCGACGGGCCGACCCTGTTCCTCCAGGGCGCGATCCTGGTCCTCGCCGCGATGGCCCTGCTGCTGATCGGCGAGCGCTCGATCGAGCGGGGCGGCGCCTTCGTCGCCCAGGCCGCCGTGGTGGCCGGGTCGGAGGACGACCGTCGGCAGGCCGAGGAGGCCGGTGGGGCCACCGAGGTGTACCCGCTGACCACCTTCGCCATCGGCGGCATGCTGATCTTCGTGGCGGCGAACGACCTGCTGACCATGTTCATCGCGCTGGAGGTCTTCTCCCTCCCGCTCTACCTGCTCTGCGCGCTGGCCCGTCGCCGGCGGCTGCTGAGCCAGGAGGCGGCGATGAAGTACTTCCTGCTCGGCGCGTACGCCTCGGCGTTCTTCCTGTTCGGTGTCGCCCTCGTCTACGGCTTCACCTCGGGCATCCCGGGTCGTACGGCCGGCGTCGACTTCGCCACCGTGCACGCGGCGGTCGCCGACTCGGCGTCCAGCCCGGTGCTGCTGTACGCCGGCATGGCACTGCTCGCCATCGGTCTGCTGTTCAAGGCGGCGGCGGCCCCGTTCCACGTCTGGACTCCGGACGTGTACCAGGGCGCCCCGACCCCGGTGACCGCCTTCATGGCGGCCTGCACCAAGGTCGCCGCGTTCGGCGCCCTGCTGCGGGTCTTCTACGTCGCGTTCTCCGGCTCGGCGTGGAACTTCACCCCGGTGCTGGGCACTGTGGCGGTACTCACCATGCTGGTCGGCGCGGTGCTGGCGGTCACCCAGACCGACATCAAGCGGCTGCTCGCGTACTCGTCGATCGCCAACGCCGGTTACCTGCTGGTCGGGGTACTCGCGCTGAACAAGGAGGGCCTCTCCGCGACGATGTTCTACCTCGTCGCGTACGGCTTCTCGGTGCTCGCCGCGTTCGCCGTGGTGACCCTGGTCCGGGACGCCGACGGCGAGGCCACCCACCTGTCCCGCTGGGCCGGGCTGGGTCGGCGGTCGCCGTTCTTCGCCGGGCTGTTCACCTTCATCCTGCTCGCCTTCGCCGGTATCCCGCTGACCAGCGGCTTCATGAGCAAGTTCGCGGTCTTCGGGGCGGCCATCGAGGGTGGGCAGACGTGGCTGGTGATCGCCGGTGTGCTGACCAGCATGATCCTCGCGTTCCCGTACCTGCGGGTCGTGGTGATGATGTGGCTCTCCGAGCCGGGTGAGTCCACCCCGACGGTCTCCATGCCCGGTGGGCTGACCGCCGCCGCGCTGATGATCGGTGTACTCGCCACCCTGGTCCTCGGCGTGGCTCCGGGGCCGCTGCTCGACCTGGCCAACGGCGCCGCTGAATTCGTGCGATGACCGGTCCGGGTCCCCGGACGCTCGCTCCCGGGCCGCACCTCCCCGCGCCGGGCAACTCGAACGGGTGTGGCATGGTTGAAAGCGTGGTAGGACCCGCTGACCAGCAGACAGGCGCCCCCGGCTCCGGCACCCGCCGGAGCCGGGCGAGCACAAGTCGGTACGGCTTCGGTTCGCTCGGCCTGGACCTGGTCGACTCGCGGGTCGAGGAGTCCGTGCTCGGGCTGCTGGAGTCGGTCGAGGACGAGCTACGGGCGAGCGTGGCCAGCGCCGACCCGTTCGTCACCGAGGCCGCCCGGCACCTGGTCGAGGCGGGTGGCAAGCGGTTCCGCCCGCTGCTGGTCGCGCTCGGTGCCCAGTTCGGCGATCCGGCCAGGGCGCAGGTCGTGCCGGCGGCCGTGGTGATGGAGCTCACCCACCTGGCGACGCTCTACCACGACGACGTGATGGACGAGGCCGTCGTCCGCCGGGGGGCGCCGAGCGCCAACTCCCGCTGGACCAACTCGGTGGCGATCCTGGTCGGCGACTACCTCTTCGCCCGGGCGGCGGACATCGCCGCCGACCTCGGCCCGGAGGCGGTCCGGCTCCAGGCGCGGACGTTCGCCCGGCTGGTGCACGGCCAGATCGCCGAGACGGTCGGCCCACGGGCCGGTGACGACCCGGTCGACCACTACCTCAGCGTGATCGCGGAGAAGACCGGTTCACTGATCGCCACCTCGGCCCGGTTCGGTGGGATGTTCGGCGGCGCGTCCACCGAGCACACCGAGGCGCTCGCCGGGTACGGCGAGACGATCGGCGTCGCCTTCCAGCTCTCCGATGACCTGCTCGACATCGCCTCCGAGTCGGTGCAGTCGGGCAAGACCCCCGGTACGGACCTGCGTGAGGGTGTGCCGACCCTGCCGGTGCTCTACGCGCTCGCCTCGGACGACGCGGACGCCTCGTCGGGGCGGCTGCGGGAGATCCTGGCCGCCGGGCCGGTCACCGACGATGCCCTGCACGCCGAGGCGCTCGGCCTGCTGCGCGAGTCCCCGGCCCTCAAACGGGCCCGGGAGACGGTGCGCAGCTATGCGGAGGATGCCCGGCAGCAGCTCGCCCCGTTGCCGGACGGCTCCTCGCGGCGGGCTCTGGAGTCGCTCTGCGACTTCATCGCCGACCGCACCAGCTGACCGCACCTCAGCCGACCGCACCAGGCGACCGCACCTCAGCCGACCGCACCAGGCGACCGCACCCCAGCCGATCGCACCAGCGACCTGCGGGACTGGGCCCGGCGGCCGTCGCCAGGATCAGGTGCGGGGGTGCAGCATCCGGCTGCCGGTGAGCATCAGAGCGGCGGCCAGCAGCATGCCCACCGAGGCCACCGTCCACATCGCCGGATAGCCGCTGTCCGCAGCGATCCAGCCCAGCCCCAGCGGGCCGACGCAGCCGCCCGCGTACACGCCGGTCTGGGTGATCGAGGTGGCGGCGGCCGGTGCCTGTGGGTGCAGCCGCACCACGGCGAAGTTCATCAGACCTGGCCAGGCCCAGCCGAGACCGAAGCCGAGGGTCACGCCGATCAGCAGCGCCGGTGTGCCGCGTTGGGCGAGTAACGCCAGCCCGCCAGCCCCGAGCAGCAGCATCGCGGCGATCATCAGGACGTGTCCGCTCTCTCTGCGGTCGGCGAGCCAGCCGGCGCCCACCCGGACGGCGATGCAGACGGCGCTGCCGAAGGTCAGGGTCAGCCCGGCCAGGCCCGGGTCGAGCCCGCTCGTCGCGGTCGAGTCGACGAGGAAGGTGCCCAGGGCGTTCGCGCCCGTTGCGGCGAGCGTGGCGGCCACGCCAAGGACCGCCAGTGCCGCGTTGGCCCGCCCGCCCCGGGCAGCCGGCCGTCGGGACGGAGCCGCTCCTTCGACGGGTACGGCGGGCAGCGCGGCGAGTGCGGCGACCGATGCCGCCACGAAGGCCCAGCGCCAGCCTGCGGTGAGTGCGATCGTCGGGACGGCGGCACCGGCGAGCAGCGTGGACATCGGGATCGCGGCCTGCTTCACCCCGAAGGAGAGGCCCTGCCGGCGGGCCGGGACGTGTCGGGACAGGGCCGAGTTGCTGGCCAGTTGGCCGAGCGCGTTCGCGGCGGCGCTCAGCGCCAGCAGACCGACCAGGGTGGCGTACGACCGGGCGAGGCCAGCGATGGCCAGCAGCGAGCCGGCGGAGAGCAGGATGCCACTTCGCGCCACCACGGCCGGGCCGAGCCGCTCGACGAGCGCCCCGGCGGGTACCGAGGCCAACGCACTGATGCCGAAGTAACCGGCCACTGCGGCGCCCAGCCCGGCCGGGGTGAACCGGAGGTCGGCGCCGATCTGCACCGCCAGCCCGCTGACCAGGAAAACGGGCAGGACGGCAGCGATGGTGGTGGTTACCGCGCCGGCGGCGATCCGGGCCGGATGGGCCGGCGCGGGTGTTGCTGCGACGCTCGCGGAGGGTTCGGGCATGATGGGACGACCATACGCGAATCAAGTTCATTGACAGATCGTGTCTGTCGATGCACGCACTGTCGCCGGGTATCTGGCATTCTCGATCCGAACAGGCATTTCGCGGTCGGCCTGTTTTTCATATGGTGTAAGTCCCCGGCGGCGGAGGTGGTTGTGCGCGACCCCTTGGCGGAACCTTCGGATCTCATCCGTAGCGTGTCGCGTGCGCTACGCGTGCTCGAAGCAGTCGGTCGTGCCCCCAAGGGGCTGACCGTCAAGCAGATCGCGCGACGATGCGAGTTGACCGTCGCCACCACCTACCACCTGGTGCGGACCCTGGCGTACGAGGGCTACGTGATCCGGCGTGAGGACGGCACCTACATCGTCGGGCTGGAGGTTGCCGACCGGTACCGCGAACTCGTCACCGCGTTCCGTGGCCCGCCCGCGGTCGGTGAGTGCCTGCGTCGGGCGGCGGTGGACACCGGGTACAGCCACTACCTCGGGCGGTTCGTGGGCGGCCAGGTCGCCATCACCGCCGTGGCCGAGGGCGCGCGGTCGCCGTACGTCGAGGATCTGGTGCCCGGCTTCGACGAGGGTGCCCATGCGACGGCGCTCGGCAAGGCGCTGCTGGCCACCCTCACCCCTGAGCAGCGGTTCCGGTACCTGCGCGAGTACGGCATGCGCCCGTTCACCCCGGCGACGCTGACCACCGTGGAGACCTTCGAGGCGGACCTGGCCGCCGGTGAACGCCGTGGCATGCAGATGGAGCTGGGCCAGTTCCGCAACGGGGTGGCCTGCGGCGCGGTGATCGTCACCCCGGACAAGGACATCGAGCGCCGGGTGGTACTTGCCTGCGCCCTGCCGGCGGGCGAGATGATGACCTCGGCCCGGGTGGTCCGGGCCAAGCTGCTGACCGTGGCCAAGAGCATCGCCGAGAGCCTTGCCGCCGACGCCTAGCGGTAAGGAAGGGCCCCTTCCTATCGTTTTCGGTATAGGAAGGGGCCCCTCTTAACCGCTCAGCTGCCGATCGGGCCGCCGTCGAGCCGCCAGGCCACCACCACGGACGGCTTGGCGAAGTCGCCGTCCGGCCAGGTCGAGGCCGGCTTTTCGATGGTGGCGCCGTTGATCTCACCCGGGTGCTGCACCGCGACGAAGACCGACCGGTCGTCGGTGGTGATGAACGGGCCGCAGGTCTCCGCGCCGATCGGCACGGTCAGGAACTGCTTGAGGTGCCCCCGCTCCGGTCCCTCGATGGCGGTGGCGAACAGCCCGTCGTTGCTGCCCAGCGCGTTGCCGTCGGTGGAGATCCAGAGGTTGCCGGCGCCGTCGAAGGCCACGTTGTCCGGGCAGGAGATCGGCGAGACCCGGGTCTTGTCGTACCCGGCGAAGTAGGTCGACGCGTCGGCCGGGTCACCGCAGATGATCGGCAGCGACCAGGTGAACGACTCCGCCGAGTTGTTGCCCCGGTCCTCGACCAGCTCCAGTACCTGACCGTGCTTGTTGGCGGTACGCGGGTTCGCCTCGTCGGCCTTCGGGTTGGCCCCCACCCCACGGTTGCTGTTGTTGGTCAGCGCCACGTAGACCTTGCCGGTGGCCAGGCTCGGCTCGACGTCCTCCGGGCGGTCCATCTTGGTCGCGCCGACCCGGTCCCCGGCCAGCCGGGTGAAGGTCAGCACCTCCTCGACGGTCATCCCCTCGACGTAGGAGCGGTTACCCCGGGCCAGCTTGATCCACTGCCCGCGCCCGTTGAACGCACCATCGGTCGGCAGCTTGCCCGACCCGTCGATCTCGTCGGCGCTGCTGTAGTCGAGCTTCGCCACGTAGAGGGTGCCCGACTCCAGCAGGGTCAGGTTGTGCTTGCGGGCGACCCAGGAGTTGCCCTTCAGGTACTTCTTGTCGGAGACGAACTTGTAGAGGTAGTCGAACCGCTCGTCGTCGCCCATGTAGGCCACGACGTGCCCGTCGGAGGCGACGATGACGTTCGCCCCCTCGTGCTTGAACCGGCCCAGCGCGGTGTGCTTGCGCGGGCGCGACTCCGGGTCGAACGGGTCCACCTCGACGACCCAGCCGTGCCGGTTCGCCTCGTTCGGGTGCTTCGCCAGGTCGAAGCGCTCGTCGGCCCGCTCCCACTTGCGGCTCTCGCTCGGGTAGCGGGCGCTGGTGGAGACGCCGTACCGGGCCAGCTTCGGCTTCGCCTCGGCCGGTACGCCGTCGCCGCCGACGAAGTACTGGTTGAAGTTCTCCTCACCGCTGAGCACGGTGCCCCACGGGGTCACCCCGCCGGCGCAGTTGTTCAGCGTGCCGATCGCGGTACGCCCCTTCGGGTCGGCCGCCGTCCGCAGCCACACCGAGCCGGCCGCCGGGCCGGTGAACTCGAACGGCGTGGCCAGCGCGGTGATCCGCCGGTTGTACGGGCGGCGACCGTTGCGGACCGGGCGCCACTGCCCCGTACCGTCGACCCGCTCCAGCTCGACCACCGACAGGCCGTGCGCGGCCATGGCCGCCTTCACCTGCTCCACGCTGAGCGCATCGTGGCTGGTGAAGCCGGGGAACATCAGCTCCTCGTTGGTGTACTCGTGGTTGACCACGAGCAGCGCCCGCCGGCCCTTGCGGTCCAACGGGAGTACCCCGACAAAGTCGTTGTTGTAGCCGAACTGCTTCGACTGGCTGGCCGCGGTCTGCTGGTGCACGTCCAGGTCCGGGGCACCGGGCACCACCTCGTCGCCCCAGCGGATGACCACCGAGTGGTCGTACCCGTTCGGGACGACCAGGTTGTCGAGCCGGTTCGGCGGGATCGGCTTGAAGGTGAGCGCCCCGCTGCCGGACCGCTGGCGGGCGGAAAAGTCCGCCACCTCGGGTACCGCCGGTACGGCACCGCCCCCGGCCGCACCGGCCGGTTCGGCGGCGGCCGGGGCCGCACTGGCGGGGGCCGCGCCGGCCGCGCCCGCGAAGCCCAGGACGAAAGCGCCCACCGCACCGGCGCGGACCACACCGCGCCGGCTCACCTCGGCGTTGACCACGTCACCGAAGTACGCGTTGTCGGAGTTGTTGGGTACCGGGTGGTCACAGGCGTTGCCGCACCGGTAGAGACAGGTCATCGAGTCACGGTTGCCGTGCCGGGGCGAGCCGAGCAGTGGAAGCAGCCGGGGGCGGTCGCTCATGGGGAGGAGCCTCCTGAAGGGGTCTGGTGGCACGCCCGTGCCCACCAGTGGGAAACACGTGCGTGCCGGACGCTAGGAGGGCCTGGTGAGCGGTGCCGGGACGTGGCGTGAACCGGACGTGAACAGCTCCAGCCCACGCCCGGTCCGGCCGCCGCGTACGCCCTGCTCCCATAGAGGGACGTGCCCCGGCCGGGGTGTTAAGAAGGGGCCCTTCCTATACCGGAAGCGATAAGAGGGGGCCCTTCCTTACGGATCTCCCGGCGACGGCGACCGGTGACCCGCAGGGCGTCGACCGTGAAGATGGCCAGCGCCAGCCAGACCAGCGCGAACCCGGCCAGCCGGGCCGGGGGCATCGGTTCGTGGAAGACCAGCACGCCGCAGCCGAGTTGCAGCACCGGCGCGAGGTACTGCAACAGGCCCAGCACACTCAGCGGCAACCGGTTGGCGGCGCCGGCGAAGAGCAGCAGCGGGATGGCGGTGGCGGCCCCGGCCAGCACCAGCAGCGCGGTGTGCCCGGCCGAGACCTGCCCGAAGGTCGCCTCCGCCTGCCAGGTCAGCCAGCCGAGATAACCCAGCGCGGGTACGGCGAGGACGGCGGACTCCGCGAAGAGCCCTTCGGCGGCGGGCAGGCCGAGGCGCTTCTTGACCAGCCCGTACCCGCTGAAGGTGACCGCCAGCAGCAGGGCCAGGTAGGGCAGATGGCCGTAGTCCACGGTGAGGACCGCCACCGCCAGGGTGCCGACCGCCAGGGCGGCCCACTGGGTGGGGCGCAGTCGTTCCTTCAGCACGGCCACGCCGAGCAGTACCGACACCAGGGGGGTGATGAAGTAGCCGAGGGCCGTCTCCACCACCCGGTCGGCGTTGACCCCGTAGATGTAGGTGCCCCAGTTGCCGGCGATCAGCAGGGCCGCCACCCCGATGCCGGCCATCGTGCTCCGCCGGTGCCGGAGTTCGCGCAGGAAGCCCCAGTTGCGCAGCGCGGCCAGCAGCAGCGCCACGAAGGCCAGCGACCAGACCACCCGTTGGGCCAGGATCTCCATCGGACCGGAGGGGCGGAGCAGCTTGAAGTAGAGCGGGAAGAAACCCCAGAGCAGGTACGCCCCGATGCCGTACAGGTAGCCGAGCCGGAGCGGATTCACGCCGACCCGACCGGCCGGCCGTGCACCATCCACCGTTCCGGGTCGGTGAGGGGCGTGAAGCCCACCTTCGCGTACACGTCGTGCGCATCCGCGGTGGCGAGCATGATCCGGTACACGCCGAGTGCGGTCAGCTCGTCGCGGACCGCCCCCACCAGCCAGGTCCCCAGGCCACGACCGCGTTCGTCCTCGTCAACGTAGACGTCGCAGAGCCAGGCGAAGGTGACCCGGTCGGTGACGGCCCGGGCCACCGCCACCTGCCGGCCGTCCGGCCGGTAGATCCCGAACGGCAGTGACCCCGCGAACGACCGTTCGACGACCTCACGGGTACGCCCCTGCGCCCAGTAGGCGTCGGTGGAGAGCCAGTGGTGCACCCGGGCCAGGTCGAGGCGGTCCGGATCGGTGGAGAGCTGGTAGCCGTCGTCACGGGTCAGGTTGAGCATGATCCGACGCTAGCTCCGGCCCCGGTACCCACCACCAGCCAATTCCCGGCCGCTGGTCTGTGATTGCGCCGACGTTCCGCCCTGGCCCTGGCCCGGTGCCGACGGTGCGGTCAGTCGCGGTCGAGTACGGCGCCCAGGATCCAGGTGACGATGCCCACGAAGAGCGCGCCGAGCACCGCCGCCGGCCAGAAGTGGTCCACGTGGAAGGGCAGGTCGAGCTGTTCGGCGATCCAGCTGGTCAGCAGGAAGAGCAACCCGTTGACCACGAGTGCGATCAGGCCGAGCGTCAGCAGGTAGAGACCACAGCCGACCATCTTGATGATCGGCTGGAGGACGGCGTTGACCACCCCGAAGATCACCGCGACCAGGACCAGCGTGAACACGGCCTCGGAGATCGAGTCCGAGCTGAGGCTGATGCCGGGGATGATCAGCGTGGCCAGCCAGAACGCCAGCGCGGTGCTACCGAGCCGGATCAACGCACCCTTCACAAAACCCATGGCGGCGATGGTGTCACGCCTCGGCCAGACGCGGAACACCCGGCCGGACGCGGAACACCCGGCGAGTCGGCAACGGCGTACGGCCGCTCCCGCACCGGTGTCCCGATCAGTTGTGCCTCGACCGGAGTCGGGGACAGCAGCACCCAGCGCAGGGCCTGCCGGTTGACCACTGCGGCCATGTCGTCCCTGATCCGGGTCAGCCAGGCCGACGAGTCACCCAGCCCCAGCGCGGTACCGGCCAGACCCGCCTCGTCCGGGCGGAGCGGCTGCAACACCGCCAGGTCGGCCCGGGCGAGCAGTTCCACGTCCGGTGCGGTCAGTTCGTCCCGTACCACCAGGGTGGTCTGCCAGCCCGGCGCCGGTCGGGCGTCCGCCACCGGTGGGGCGACGTCGCACACCACCAGCAGCGGGCGCAGCGGGGTGCCGGGCGGCCCCCCGACCGGCCGGCCAGGCGGGATGAGCGGGATCAGCTCACCGGGCACCGTGACGCCCCGGACGAACGGCTCCCAGGCCCCGGGCCGACTGGTCCGTACCACCACCCGGGCGCCGAGCGCCATCGCGCGCAGCGTGATGAGCTGCGCGGCGCGTACCCCGCCGACCAGGACCACCCGGGTCGCCTCCGGGCGGAACAGCCGAGCGGTCACCGGTGCGCCGTGCCGGTTCGTGCCGAGCATCAACCCGGCGGAGTCCACCGGCAGTTCCAGGCCGTCGAACGTGGCCCCGGGCGCCGGCCGGGGTGCGCCGGGTGTGCCCAGCGGCAGGGTGGCGGCGAGGCCGTCGAGCTGCTCCCCGTCGAGCCGGTGCAGCTGACCGCCCTCGGCGGTCACCAGCCGCCGTAGCGCCCGGGTGGCGAGGGCGAGTTCCGCCGGTCCGCCGGCGGCGATCCGGACCGACAGCTCCACCGGGAGCAACGCCGGCCCGCCGGCCCGCCACGGCCCGACGCCCAGTGCCACCGTGGTCGCCGTGGCCGGCAGCGCCAGCAGGTGCGGTGCCAGCCGGCGCAGGGCGTCGTCCCCCCGGGCCTGCCGCAGCCGGAAGGACGCCTGCATCAGCCCACCCAGCCGCACCGCCGGCCAGGTCTCCCGGGCCGGTTGCCCGCCGTCGTGGTGGGCGAGTTCCGCGAGTACCCGCAGCGCGGCGTCCGCCCCCAGCGGACGGGCCCCGACCGGCGCCAGCCGACGGCGTACCCGGCGCACCGCGCTGGACAGCGCCCGGCGCTGCTCGGCGTCCGACCACCCGTCGGCGCGCAGCACCCGGACGGCCAGCACCGCCCGGGCCTGCCCGAGCAGCCGGCCCCCGGTGAGCTGCCGGTACGACGTGCCCGCCGGCCCGCCGCCGACGCCGGGCACCGGGGCCGGCACACCGGAGAGCACGAGTTGCAGCCGGACCGGTGGGGTGCCCGGATCGGTGGCCGGTAGCAGGGTGGGCAGGGCGGGCAGCAGTGTCCCGGAACCGATGATCCCGGCCGGGTCACCCAGCTCCAGGAGTGTGGTCAGTCCGTGGCCGTCGCCGATCACCGCAGCCGGTTCGCCGGCCAGCTCGGCGGGTGCCACCACGGCGCCGGGGGCGACCAGGTCGAGCAGCGCGGCGGGCGAGGCCGCCGGGGAGAGCGTCCGCTGTCGCCCGGCCCGGCGCAGCCAGATGCCCAGCCACTCGTACAACCACCGGCCGCCTACCGGTGCCCAGGTGACCACCAGGAGAACGGCGGCGGTGACCGCAGCGCCGGCCACCAGGAGAGCGCTGCGGCCCGCTGCGACTCCCGATCCGGCCACCGCCACCTGGGTCACCACGATCTGTCCGGCGTGGACCCGGAGCCGGGGGCCGGCGCGGCGGGCCGGGCGGACCGGCGCCGCGATCCGTGGCCCGTCATCCGGCGGCGCATCGAACCCGGGTCCGGTCCGGTCCGTCGGCCCGCCCACCGTCGCTGTCACCGTGCCGGCCCCCCTTCGCCGTCGGGTCCCCGTGGATCGTCACGCGCGGCCTATCGTATGTGGCCGGAACGTAACTCCGGAGGGGCCGAATGCCGTCGCGACAGGACCAGCTGCACTCGTACCAGTTCATGGTGCAGCGGGTGGTGGCGGCGCTGGTGCTGCGGGAAACCGACCCGGCGCAGTCGCCGTTCCGCCGGGCGGCGGGTACCGCCCTGGCCAGCGTGCTGATCGCGGCGATCGCGCTCGGCGCGGTGGTGGTCTACGGGGTCCTCGTCGGTGGCGGTGCCACCGGGTGGCGCGACGCGCAGGCGGTGATCGTCGAGAAGGAGTCGGGCGCCCGGTACGTCTACCGGGACGGTCGGCTGCACCCGGTGCTCAACTACGCCTCGGCGCTGCTCATCGTGGGTGGCTCGGAGCAGCGCAGCGTGCTGGTGTCCCGGGCGTCGCTGGCCGGGGTGGCCCGGGGCGCGCCGCTCGGTATCCCGGACGCCCCGGACTCGCTGCCCGCGCCGGACCGGCTCTCCCGGGCGCCGTGGACGGTCTGCTCGGTGACGCCTGACGGTGGACGGGCCGGGCCGCGTTCCGTGCTGCTGGTCGGCAGGCCGGTCCAGGACGGGCGGGTCCTGGCCGACGACGCGGTACTGGGCCGGCACCCGGACGGCAACCTGTACCTGGTCTGGCGCCAGCAGCGTCACCTGCTCCGGGATCCGGACCTGGTGCTGGCCGCACTGGCGTGGACCAGTGAGCGGCCGGTCCCGTTGGCCCCCGCGCTGCTCAACTCGTTGCCGGCCGGCGCGGATCTGGGTCCGGTACGCATTCCCGAGCAGGGTCGGCCCTCGGTGCGGGTACCGGGTGCCCGGATCGGTGAGGTGTTCGTCGTGACCGGGCAGGGCGGGGGCCGGCAGTACGCCGTGGCGTTGCGGAACGGACTCGCCGGAATCACGCAGGTGCAGGCCGATCTGCTGCTCACCGGGGGCGCCGGGCGGGACCGGCCGACACCGATGACCCAGCGCACCTTCGCCGCCCTGCCGAAGCTCCCCGATCTGGTGCCGGTCGATGCGGCGGCTCCGCCGGCGACCCGGCCGTCGCTGGTGGCGCCGGGTGCGGCGGTCTGCGCTTCGGTCGCCGACGACGGCGGGGTGCGCGAGGTGCGGGTGGCTGCGGTCGTGCCGGAGGCCGAGGGGGCGGGGCGGGTCGCGGTCGGATCCCCGGCCGGTCCGGTACGCGCCGACCAGGTGCTGGTCGAGCCCGGACGCGGAGCGGTGGTGGAGGCGGTGGCGGCACCGGGTGCGACCGGGGGCGCGGTTTTCGTGGTCACCGATCTGGGCCGGCGGTACGCGGTGACCGACCCGGCGGTGCTCGGCATGCTCGGCTACGGGGCGGTCCGCCCGATGCGGCTGCCGGCCGGGGTGGTGGCCCTGGTACCGGCCGGCGGGGCGCTCGACCCGGCGGTGGCGCGCGAACCGGTGCGACCCGCCTGAGCGGGGCGGGGCCGAGGTGCGGGCGGGCACCCCGACCCGTCCGGAGCCGGTGACGGTTATCCACAGGGGGACACGAGGGGGTAGCACCAGCGCGACAACCCGGCTACCGTCAGCGATCGAGTTGATCGTGTGTCGTGGTGTGCTGGCGGATCCGGTTCCGTCCCGGTTGGACGGTGCATGGTGGACGGCGGGGCCCGGCACGACCGAGGAGACGAGGTGACCTCCGGGGTGTCCCAGACGCAGGCAGAAGCTGCGGTGATGCAGCAGACCGCAGCGCGGTTCGAGCAGGTCGACGAGGCGTTGCAGAGCATGCTCAGCAGCCTCATGGCCGAGTTGGAGGTGCTCCAGCAGGCCTGGCGGGGCGCCGGTGGCCGGTCGTTCGAGCAGGTCAAGCAGCAGTGGTCGCAGGACCAGGCGGCGATCCAGCGGGCGCTGCGGGAGACGGGCGGTGCGATCCGGACCGCCGGCCAGCAGTACACGGCGTCCGACGCCGAGGCGGCCAGCCGGGTCGCGCACACCAACCGTGGCGGCATCCAACTGCCGCTCTGACTCGGGTACGGACAGGAGGAGGTTCGGATGCACGACGGGATGCTGGTCGTCAGTTTCTCCGCGTTGCAGCAGGCCAGCGCGGACATCCAGAAGGCGTTGAACAGCCTGCAGACCCAGCTCGGGCAGCTTGAGCGGGATGCCGCGCCGCTCGTGGCCAGTTGGGAGGGGGAGGCCCGGCAGGCGTACGAGCAGCGGCAGGCGAAGTGGCGGTCGGCCTCGCAGGACCTACAGGCCATGCTGCGCGACATCAAGCTCGCGGTCGACGAGTCGGCGGCCGACTACCTGCACACCGAGAAGCGGAACGTCAACCTGTTCCAGTGAGGGCTGCCCGGGCCCCGCGTGGCGGGTTGACCTGGCCGGGCGGGGCCCGGACATGGCGGGTTGACCTGGCCGGAACGGGCCCCGCGTGGCGGGTTGACCTGGCTGGGCGGGGCCCGGTGGGCGGTGGGTCGGTGGTGGTCAGACCGGGTCGGCCGGGCGCCAGCCACGGCGCGCTCCCCGGGGCAGCACCAGCGCCAGCAGCACGGCCAGCACAACCACGGCGGATGCCGTCCCGGCGACCAGCAGCGCCCGGTCCCGGGCCGCCAACCGGCGCAGGTCCCGGGCCACCAGTGCGGGATCGGCCGGGTCGTCTCGGTGTTCCGCCGCCGGGGTGACCGGCCGGACCGGTGGCGTCTCGGTGACCGCCCGGTACGGGTTCAGCACACCGGCGCCGTAACCGGATCCCCGCCCGGCACCACGGGCCGGATCGGCGGTGGCGACGATCCGGTCCGCCACCTGGCCGGCGGTCAGTTCCGGTCGGTACTGCCGGAGCAGGGCCGCCGTGGCGGCGACGAAGGGTGCGGCGTAACTGGTGCCGGCGGTGCGCCGATGGCCCCGGCCGGGCACTGCGGCGATCACGTCCGAGCCCGGGGCGACCACGTCGACATAGGGCCCGACCTGGGAGAAGTCGGCGAGACTGCCGTCGGCGGCGATCGCCCCGACCCCGATCACCCCGTCGTAGGCGGCGGGATACGGGCGGGGATCCCCTTCGCCGTGCAGGTTCCCGGCGGCGGCCACCACCACCACGTCCCGGTCGACGGCGTGGCGGATCGCGGCCCGGACGGCGGGTACGTCCGCGTAGAGCACCACCGAGAGGTTGAGCACATCCGCGTCATGGTCCACCGCCCACCGGATGGCCTGCGCGAACTCGTCCGGGTGGACCGTACGCCCGGACTCCCGCCCCTCGATCACCTGCTGCTCGCTGACCCGTACCGGCAGGATCCGGGCTTCCGGGGCGAGACCGGTGAAGGCGGTGCCGGACCGGCGGGCCGCAGCGATGATGCTCGCCACGGCGGTGCCGTGCCCGGCGCAGTCGTCGGTGCCGTCACCACCCCGGTCGAGCAGGTCCACCCCGTCGAGTACCCGCCCCCGCAACTGCGGGTGGCGCGGATCCACCCCGGAGTCGACCACCGCGACGGTCACCCCGGCGCCGGTGGCCAGGGCGCTGAGGCGGTCCGGGGCGTACCGGGTCTGCGCCCAGGGGACGCCGGCCACCGGCTCGGCGGTCACAGGTGCCGCAGGGCAGGCCGGGGCGCGGCCGGCGGCCGGTGTCACGAGTGGCCCGGGGGCGACGGTGCTGACGAACAGGACTCCTGCGGCCAGGGCGGTTGCGAGGCCGTTCCGGGGCGCCATGGGGCCGGTTCGGGTGCGGCGGGGCATCCATCGCCTCCGTATCGTGTCGGCTCCGGAACCGCATGTTATCGCCGGTCGTGCGTACCGGAGGCCCGGCGTCGGCCTCCCATTGTGATCTTGTTACAACCTTGTAGGTTGTACGCGACAGCTATGGCCTGTGCGCGGGAGGGGAGTGGCCGTGACCGAATGGGAGCCGGCCACCGAGGTCGAGGCGGCGATGCGGGACGCCCTGCGCGCCAGCGATCAGGAGCTCTACTTCCGCATCCTGTCCCGCATCGACCTGCTGCTGCCGGTCTCCGCGGAGGCGCTGGCCGGGCACGCCCCGATCGGCTGGGGGACCTGGACCACGGCGGGGCGTACCCATGTGCTCGCCTTCACCTCACCGGCGGCGGTGCAGGCCTGCCTCGCCCAGAACGCCGGCCCCACCCGCCGCGTGCCGTACACCGATCTCGCCCACGACTGGCCGAACCCGGAGTGGTGGCTGGCGGTCAACCCGAGTCTGCCGATCGAGGGCTACCTGCCCGCCTGGTTCGTCACCCAGCTCGCCAAGGGCGACGTGCGGCTGCCCGGCCGGACGATGGGGGCCCGGGCCCGACTGGAGCGGGTCGAGAACGCGGCCCGCGCCCGGGCCACCGCGGTCGTACCCGGACCGGCCGAATCCGCACCGCCGACCCCGCCGGGCGACCGGCAACCGGCCGGGTACCCGCCGGTCATGGCGCCCCGGCAGCCGGTCCCGCCGCCGGAGAGCCCGCCGCCGTCCCCGGGGCCGGCGGACCCGCTGACGTCGGGCCGGCAGGACGACAGCTCCGGCTCGGAAACCTCGGCCTGGCTCGCCGCCGCCTACCGCAGATCGGCTCCCCCGACGGAGAGCGCAGACCGGGACGCTCCGGCAGCGCCGGTCAATCTCTTCGACGGCTACGAACCCCCGGTACGCGCCACCCCGGCGGCCCCCGGCGGCCCGGTGCCGCCGGTGGACCCCGCCGGGGAGATGCCGTCGTACCGGTCGACCGAGCCGGTGGGCCAGGGCTTCCGCCCCATCGTCATCGAGGGAACCGTCGTCGAGTCCCGCAGTGCGGAGCCGGGGACCGACGTGCCACCGGCGCCCGAGCCGGACCGGTCGGGTGGGTTGTGGGCCGCCTCAACTCCGGTGGTCGACCCGCCGGAGCCGGCTGCGAGCGAACCCCTCAGTGAGGTGTTCCCGGGTGGACCGTCCCCGGCGGAACCGCTGCCCGATGAGCAGCCGGTGCCGCCCGGCACACCAGGAGCAGCGGATTTCCAACCGGCCAACGAGGTCGAGGAGAACCTGCTCGCGGCGGCCGGCGGGGGTAGCACCGACACGTTTCTCTCCACCCTCCTGCTGGCCCGGGTGCTGCTGCCGGTGGCAGTCGACTCGGCCCCGGGCACCCTGCCCGGTCAGGACGGTTTCGTCTGGGCCACCGAGCAGCTCGACGGTGAGCCGTACGTGGTGGTCTACACCTCGCCGGAACGGCTCGCCGACCGGGACTGTCCGCCGGTGGAGACGGTGCAGGTCAAGTTCGTCCAGTTGATCCGCCGGTGGCCGGACGAGAACTGGTCGTTCGCCGTCAACCCGGGCACGCCGGTCGGGGCGAAGCTGCCCGGCGGGCAGATCGTCGCGCTGGCCAACTGGGCCGCCGAGGTGGGCCTGGGTGACGACGTGGGCGAACCCGTCGAGACGCCGGCACCGGCGGAGGTACCGGCACCACGGACGCCGTACGCGCCAGCGGCCACCGATCCCGGCCGGCCGCCCATGATGCAGAAGACGGTCGCACCGAGCCAGCTCGCCTACTACCTGGAGCGGGGGTACGACCGGATCTCCGGTTTCGTGCACCGGGCCAACGAGGTGGCCCACCTGAACACCCCGGCCCGCCTGCACTCCGCGCTCGGCCTGGCCTATCCCGGGTCGCCGTTCTCACCGGACGACGGGGAGGTCTACGTCCTCCGCTGGCCGGCGCACCGGCCGAGCCTCTACCGGATCCCGTACGGCGGGCAGACCGAGGTCGCGATGCGGGCGATGGAGGGGTGGGTCATCGAGCGCCCGCCGTTCCGGGGCAACGGCTTCGCACCCGGGGAGAGCAGCGACGTGATCGCGGAGTTCAAGGTGGACAGTGCCCGGTTGCCGCACGGCGCCCAGCTGTGGCGGATCGGCGCGGACGGGTCCGAGCGGGTGGTGGCCACCCTGGACAGTGACTCCTCGACCTGGCGGCGGGTGGACGACAAGTGATCCGCGACGGTTACCTGGCCCGCTGGCGGGGGCGGGAGTACCCGGCCAGCCCGGATGTCAACGAGGTCCGGCTCTACCGGACCGACCCGGATGACGGCTTCACCGAGGTCCGGCCCGGCCGGTACGTCCGGGTCGTGCCGGTGGCCGAGGTCGAGGACCTGGTGTACGTCCGGACCACGTGCCTGTGGCAGGGGGAGCCGTTCATCGTGCTTGCCCAGCACGAGAACTGGCTGCGGGTGGAGTACACCGGCGGACGTTGGCCGGTCGCCCAGGCGATGGGGCTGGAGGTCTTCGAATTCGGCGTCTACCAGGGCTGGGCGCCGGCTGCCGAGGTCTCCGAGTTGCGCGAGCACCGGGTCTGACCGGCGGAACGGCCCACCGGTCCGGCGACGGCAATGCCGGCGCTAGGACTTCGCCCAGCGCAGGATCTCGCCGAGGACCAGGTCTGGTGCCTCGACATGCGGGAAGTGACCGACCGAGTCCAGCAACCGCCACTCGTACGGGGCGATCACGTAGCGGCCCGAGCCCTGCGCGGTGCGGGGCAGCGAAGCGGCGTCCTCCGCGCCGTGCAGTTGCAGGGTCGGCGTGACCAGTGGCTTCTGCATCAGCTTGACGAACCGGTAGCCGTGCAGGCGGAGCACCGAGCGGAACGCCCAGCGGTATCCCTCCAGCGCGCAGAACGCGGCCTGCGGGATGCGCATCGCCTCCCGGCACCGGGCCGCGTACGGCTCGAAGGCGTCGCTGGCCACCCACTGTTGGCCGCCCCACCGGCGTAGCACCTGACCGACCAGTGCGGCGTTGTCCCTGGTCAGGACGTGCTCGTAGCGGGGAAGCTGGAATTTCAGGGTGGGCGTGGCCGCAGCGAACTGGCCACGCGGGTCGGCGAAGATCGCCGCCCGCAGCCGCAGCGGGTGCGGCGCGCCGAGCACCACGAGCCGGCGTACCAGCGACGGATGGAACGAGGCCACCGTCCAGCCGATCAGGCCACCGGCCCCGGTGCCCACCACGGTCGCGGAGCGTTCACCCAGCCCTCGGATCAGGCCGGCGATGTCGGCGGCGAGGGTGTACCCGTCGTACCCCCGGGGTGGTTTGTCGCTGGCACCGTAGCCGCGCAGGTCGACCGCGACGGCGCGGAAACCGGCGTCGGCGACCGCCGGCAACATCTCGTGCCAGGCCCACCAGAACTCCGGAAAACCGTGCAGGAACAGCACCATCGGGCCGGTGCCCGCCTCGACGACGTGGAAGCGGCTGCCGTTCGCCCCGACGAACCGGTGGGTCCACGGCCCGTCCACGAGGACGCACGACTCGTCGACGGCACCACTGTGCTGCTCGGTCATGTGCCACAGCCTAGGGCCCGGGCGCCTCCCGGTCGCGCACGCGATGGCCGTGATCAGGGATCCGGCGTCGCCGTACGGGCCGAGGGCGCCGCCCGGTCAGCCGACCGGATCAATCTTCACGATGGCGGCGTGGGTACCGCTGCCGCAGCTGATCCGGACCAGCAGCGGTGCCGTGGTCACCCGGACCCGGGTACCGGTCGCGAACGTGCCGGCATTCGGCCCGTACAGGGCGTACTCCCGTCCCTCGTCGGTGACCACCCCGTAGCAGGGACCGGAGCCGCCCCGGGTGACGTGGCCGACGACGATTCCGGTCGGTTGGGCGTCGGTGGGGTTCTTCGGCGGCGCGGTCGGCGGGCGGCGGCCCGGCGGGTCGGTCGGGACCGACGGCGGGGTGACCCGCCCGGAGGGGGCGACCGGGGCGGCGGTCGGCATGTCCGCCGGGCCGGAGGCCACGGCCGACGGGGTCGGGTCGGGTTCGGGCATGCCGGTCGCCTCTCGGTCGGCGCAGCCGGTCGCCAGCATGGTCGCGACGACCAGGATGAGCAGGGGCGGGGCGGCCCGCCGGGGGGTCAGCTGCATACCGGTTGGACGTGTGTGGGGTGCCGTCCGTTCCGTCCGCGTCCCGCGCCCGATGGTCGCCGTCGGTTCCGGCGGTGGCCTGCCTGCGCTCGACGGCCGCAGTCCGGTCCCGGCCCGTCCGGTCCCCGCCTGTCCGGTCCCCGCCTGTCCGGTCCCCGCCCGTCCGGTGCCGGCCTGGAACGGGCGACGCCCGGGGAGCAACCGCTCCCCGGGCGTCGTGCGTGCGGGTTGTCGATCAGGAAACGCGGATCTTGATCGAGGTACCGTTCTGCTCCAGCACCTTGATCTTGGTGCCGGTCACCGGGACCTTCACGCCGTGGTTCGGCAGCTCCGGGTACCAGTACTGCTTGGTGTCGTCGAACACCGGAGCAGGACCCTGGCCACGGATGTACTGCGGCTGGCTGTTGACGTGCAGGGTGAACGAGTCGGCCTTGGTGAGGCTGAACGGTGCGTCGTACACCTGGACCCGGGACCGCCACGGGTTACCGGTCAGGTTGTACATCGGCTTCGGGCGCGAGTCGATGATCAGGTTCAGGCCCTCACCCGGGTGCACGTTCGTGTTGTTGTCGACCTGCGAGGTGTCCCAGTAGGAGATGAGCAGACCCTGCTGGTACGAGTAGTGGTCGACGTAGTCCGGCCGGCTGTTCTGGTAGCCGAAGAAGTACGGACCGGTCTTGAGGTACTTGTCGTACGAGACGTAGGTCCGGTTACCGGCGATGTAGAAGTGGTCGTACAGGTTGGTCTCGCTGGCACCCTTGACGGTGAAGCCGTCCAGGGTCCAGCCGCCGTCGGCCTCGGCACCGTCGCTGAGCACGGTGGCGCCGTCCGCCGTCACGGTGATCTCGTCGGCGAAGAAGCCGCCCTCGCTGACCCCACCGTCGGTGCGGTAGTGGAAGCGGAAGAGCACCTTCTGACCGGCGACCGCGTTCATCGGAACGTTGAGGTCGACCCACTCGCCGTTGGTGTAGCCCTCGATGGCCGGGGTGCCGCTGGCGTCCCGGCTGAACGGGGCGCCGTTGACGGTGCCGTCCAGGGCGGTCCAGCTCGTGCCACCGTTGGTGGACGCCTCCAGGTAGAGGTAGTCGTACCCCTCCTCGATGCCGTAGCGGACCTTGGCCGACAGCGACGCGGAGGTCTTGCCGGTGAAGTCCAGCTCACGGGTCATCGTGTTGTCGAGGTCGTCCGCGTTGCCGGAGAAGTACTGCTTCTCCCCGGCGAACGGCGCACCGAGTTCGCTGGTGACCTCCTTCTTCGGGAGCACCACCACCGCGGCCTGCGCCTTGTTGGAGTTGTACTCCTGCGGGCCGAGGTCCAGCGTGACCGGGTCCTGCTTGGCAGGCACGACGACCTCGTAGTCCAGCCAACCGAGCTGGAGCTTCTGCCAGGCGCCGATGTCACCCGGGCGGGTGCCGATGCCCTGGTCGTCCTTGGCGCTGAGCCGGCTCTGCGCCATCAGACTCCAGTGCTCGACGCTGTTGTCGCCGCCACCGGAGGTGTCGTAGTCGTCCGGCAGGCCCAGGTCGTGGCCGTACTCGTGGACGAAGACGCTGAGACCGCCGTTCTCCGGCTGGACGGTGTAGTCACCGATCCAGATGCCGGTGTTGCCGATCTGGGTACCACCCAGCGGGTTCCCCGCCGGGCCGGTGTGGCCGATGTCGGTGCCGAAGGCGTACCACCGGTGGCTCCAGATGGCGTCCTCACCCTGCCACGGGTCACCGTCGGCCTGGTCGCCGCCGGAGTGGACGATCTGGAAGTGGTCGATGTAGCCGTCCGACTCGTTGAAGTTGCCGTCGCCGTCGTGGTCGTACCGGTCCCACTGGTCGAACGACCTCATGTCGGCGGCGATCTGCTCGTCGGTCCGGCCCTGCGCCTGCTGGTCGGCGACCCACTGGTTCGCCGCGTCCCGGACCAGCTGCCAGACGTTGTTGCAGGTGCTGGAGCCGCACGGGTAGCCGTTGGAACGGCCGTAGCGCGCCTCGTTGTAACGGACCTTCACCCAGTCGGTGACCTTGCCGTCGACGCTGTACCGACCGGAGGACTGTGCCTCGTAGTAGGTCTTGACCGACTCGACGCCCGCCCCCTCGCCGAAGTACAGGTTCTGGAAGTACTCCGCCGAGTAGTCCGGCTGCCACACCGTCGAGTTGTCCACCGCGCGGTTGGGCTCGGGGATCTCGTTACGCAGCGGGCCGTCGAACCGGGCCGGACCCGGGGTGTTCGGGTCGGTGTCCTGGTCCGGGTAGCTCGCGTGCCGCTCGTTGCCGAACTCGGTCAGGATGACGAAGATCCGGTCGGTCGTCTCGCGGCCGAGCTCGACGTACTGGTCCTCGGTGGCGACGCCGGCCCGCTGTGTGGCCGAACGCTGGCCGTTCACCCCGGTACCGGTGGTTTCGCCGACCTTCGCCACGGTGCTGACGCCGCGCTTGGTCGGCTTGACCCGGCCGCTGACGACATCGCTGACCGCCTTCTGACGCAGCTCGCGCCGCTTGTCCTCAAGCGGGTTGGGCAGGTCGTCAGAGGGGACCGGCTTGCTGGCGGCGGCCGCCGGCGCGTCCGCCGGTGGTGCCGCGTTGACGGGGGAGGCGAGCGACACGCCCATTCCCGACGCCAGCGACACGGTGAGCAGGCCCACCATGAGTTTACGCACTAAGAACCTCCGGTTCGAGAGGCGCCGAAGCCACCACGATCAAGCGGTGGTCGGCCGTCCGGATAAGAGGCCCAGGTTGTTTCTGGGGCCAATGGTGAACCTAGACACTGCCGGGACCGGTGGGAAGACGGCTACGTCGATTTGTTGCAGAATTTTTTGGGAGACGCTTTCGCGCGTCACACCGGGGGGTCTACATAGGCGCCCTGACCAGGTCTGATACTGATCAACGCATACGCGATGTATCGGCTACGCAACGCCTGTCGCTGACATTCGTCGATCAGTTGTCAGGGCGTTGCCGATGACGGGCCCCGGGCCGCTATGACGCGGCAGGCCCGCCGGGAGGGGTACCCCCGGCGGGCCTGCGCGGTTTGTCACCCGGGTGACCGTGGACCGTACCGGTCCACGGTCACCCGGGCGTTCGGATCAGTTGGTGGCCGGCGTGACGTACACCAGGGCGTACGAGTTGTCCGAGGCCGTCCGCTTGATGGTGATGCTGACGCCGTAGCTCACGCCCTGGTCACCGGGGTTACCGGTGCCCAGGACGGTGAAGCCCAGGTTGGTGCCGTACACATTGGTGGCCGGGGAGCCGTCCGGGTTCACCGCCCGCGTGGTGTACGGCGTGCCGTCCTGGGACGGGACGACCACCGAGGCGTCGTTGTCCCGGGCGAAGAGCTGGCCATTGCGGATCTCGATACCCGGGTACCAGCCCTTGGCGTCGGTGAACACCGGGACCGCCGGCTGGGCAGCGAAGTCCGTGCAGTACTCGCTGTTCGGCTCACCGGCCGCCTCCAGGCACTCCCGGAAGGGGTAGGTGGGCTTCAGCGAGAACGCCGCGTTCGACGACTGCGGCCGGCTCGGCAGGTTGTCCAGCGTGGACGGGTCCTTGACCGCGGCGTCGCCGGTACGGCGCAGCGGGTCGAAGTGCGAGTCCACGATGAGCAGACCGCCCTTGGCGCCGTAGCTGGGCAGCGAGGTCAGACCGGCGGTGACGTGGTTGACGTCGCCGAGGGTGGTGTCCCGGTACCAGACCAGCATGCCCGGGGCGTTGTACGAGATCCGGTCGACCTTCCACGCCTCGTTCGAGTAGATGGTGTCGTAGGCGTACTTCAGGCCCTTGTCGAAGCCGTCGAAGTTACGCCACTCGGCGAGGTAGTAGTGCGCCTTGACCTGGCGTCCCGGGTCGATCCGCCAGCCCTGGCCGGTGGTGTCGGTCCAGGTGCCGCCGGTCTGGACCCAGCCGTTGGCACCGTTCTCGACGTCGTCGCTCCAGGTGGTGGCGCCGCCGCCGGTGACGGAGAAGTCGTCGGCGAACCAGCCCTTCTCCATGAACGCGGCGTCGGTCGCCTGGCGCAGCCGGATCTGCACGGTGCTGCCCGCGTACGCCGACAGGTCGACGTGGTCGTGCCGCCAGCCGTGGGTGTCACCGGTCAGGCCGTACTTCTTGTTGCCGAAGTCGGCCAGCCGGCCGTTCGGGTCGCCGTAGCCGTCGCTGGTGGTGACCAGGTTGCCGGCCGCGTCGTAGACCTTCTGCTCGGTCCAGGTGGTACCGCCGTCGGTCGAGACCTCGACGAAGCCGTAGTCCCAGTCCTCCTCGATGACGTAGTTGTTCCACATCCAGAACTTCGCGTCGGCGGCGGCCGGAACCGCGATCTCGCGGCTCAGCTTGACATCGGCCCAGTCCTGGTCCGCACCGCTGTACCACATGCCGGTGCCGCTGTGCGGATCGGCGAGGGTGATCACCTTGTCCGGCAGGTTGATCTTGATGCCGTCCCGGGTGCCCACCGGGGTACGCGAGGTCTGCCCCAGCGGGACGTCACGCGGGTCGGCGCCCGGCGCGAGGGTCAGCGGGTCGGCCCAACCGAGCACCCACTTGTCCCACAGACCCATGTGGGTCGGCAGGGCCTGGAAGACCTCACCGGAGTGCGAGCCCGAGGCCATCAGGTCCCAGAAGTCCACATCCGAGTCGGCGTTGCCGGAGGTGTCGTAGAGGTCCGGCAGGCCGAGGTCGTGGCCGTACTCGTGGGCGAACACACCGACGCCGGCGTCCTCCGGCTGCACGATGTAGTTCGAGATCCTCAGGTCGGTGCCGGGGATGGCGTAGCCGCCGGCCACCGCCGACGAGTGCGCCCAGATGGCGTAGGTGCCCTCGGCGCCGCCGCCCCGGGACTTGCCCTGACCGGCGTGCACCAGCACCAGGTGGTCGATCACGCCGTCCGGCTCGAAGAAGTTGCCGTCACCGTCGCGGTCGCCCTGGTCCTCGATGTCGTAGTCGGCCCAGGGGAAGTTCGGGTCCTTCGCGGCGAGCGCGTCGATTGCGTCGGTGGCCAGCCGGCCCGCGCCGAGCGGGTTGTCCGGGTGCCCGTTCATCGACTGCTGCCGACCGGCGACCCAGTTGTCGTTCTCGTCCTGGGTGCAGCGGGAGGCGGCGTACCAGCCCTCCGAGTGGGCCAGCTTGATCCACGGACTGGCCTGGCCCGCCACCGTGTAGGCGCCCTTGGACATTTCCAGGTACATGTTGTGCATGGTCCGGCCGGCCAGGCTGACGCCCGGCTTGCCGTCCGGCCCGGTCAGGTCCGGACGGACCCGCTCGGTGATGCCCTCCTTCGTGTAGAGCATCTTGTTGTAGTGCTCGGGCGAGAAGTCCGGCACCCACATCGAGTTGTTGTCCTCGTTGGCCAGGTTGGCCGGGTTCGGGATGTTGTTGTGCAGCGGACCGTTCTGCACGGTGCCCGGCACGCAGGTCCGGTCCCCGAAGACCGTCTGCGGCACCATGACGCCGGTGAAGTCGTCGTTGGCCGTGTCGTTGAACTCGACCAGCAGGGTCAGCAGCTTGGCGGTCTGGGTGCTCTTGGCCTGCTTGATCTGCCGCGGGTTCTGCCCGGTCTTGATGGCCTTCGCCTCAAGCTTGGCCAGCTCCCGCGCGGCCACCGGGTTACCCCCGGCGAACTTGCGGTCGTACGCCCGCGCATCGTCGAGCGCCGGGGCGTGGATCCCACCCTTGCCCTTGACCTCGCGACCCTGCGAGTCCGGTTGAACCGCAGGTTCGCTGTAGTTGATGTAGAACTCGTCCGCACCGATCGTCGCAGGGACGGGGCGGGCGGATACCGCAGCGGCGCCGGGCGTCACGGTGAGTGTCGTGGCCACGAGCGCGATCGCGGGCAGGGCGACGAGTAGGCGTCGCCGCTGCCCGTTACGGGCCTTGAGAGGTTGCATGCCGCTCCAATTCGTCGGGCATGGGGGAGAAAGGGCGGTCGGACATCACCCATGCCGGATCAGGGCAGGGTGTCGGGTCCAACTCGCGCGAACATAATCAGCAGATCGCTCTACATCAAGAGATCCGTCGATGGTTCAGCCGACCGGCTGGTCCGGGATCATCCGAGCGGAGTGCGGCACGCTCGCATCGTCGCCAACCGCGACTCGGACGACGGATGCCGTAGGACGCGGCGGCCGTCACCACGGAATCCGTCGCATGTAGCCGGTTACCCTGTCGATGGTGGAAACGACGGTGGGTGGCGGCCCGAGCGGACCACCACCCACCGTGACGCTGGTACGGGCGTCACTCGTCGTCGGACTTGCCGCCCTTCATCCCCGACGAGATCAGTTCCATCACCGAGGAGTCCTGGAGCGTCGTCACGTCGCCGAGTGAACGGTTCTCCGCGACATCCCGCAGCAACCGCCGCATGATCTTGCCGGACCGGGTCTTCGGCAACTCGGCAACCAGCATGATCTGCCGGGGCTTCGCGATCGGGCCGAGGGTCTTCGCCACGTGGTTGCGCAGGTCGGCGATGAGCGTCTCACCCGCCTCGCCGGAGATGTCGGCGTTGCCGCGCGGGATGGCGAACGCCACGATCGCCTGCCCGGTGGTCGGGTCGGTCGCACCCACCACCGCCGCCTCGGCCACCGCCGGGTGCGACACCAGTGCGGACTCGACCTCCGTGGTGGAGATGTTGTGCCCGGACACCAGCATCACGTCGTCGACCCGGCCCAGCAGCCAGAGATGCCCGTCGGCATCCTTCTTCGCCCCGTCGCCAGCGAAGTACATACCCTCGAAGCGCGACCAGTACGTCTCGACGAACCGGTTGTCGTCACCCCAGATGGTGCGCAGCATGGACGGCCACGGCTCACGCAGCACCAGGTAGCCACCACCACCGTTGGGCACCGACTGGCCCTGGTCGTCCACGACGTCCGCGCTGATCCCCGGCAGCGGCGTCATCGCGCTACCCGGCTTGGTCGCGGTGACCCCGGGCAACGGCGAGATCATGATGGCGCCGGTCTCGGTCTGCCACCAGGTGTCCACGATGGGCAGCTCGCCCCGACCGACGTGCTGCCGGTACCACATCCACGCCTCGGGGTTGATCGGCTCACCGACGCTGCCCAGCAGGCGCAGCGAGGAGAGGCCGAACCCGGCCGGGATGTCGTCGCCCCACTTCATCATCGTGCGGATCAGGGTCGGCGCGGTGTAGAGGATCGTCACCCCGTACCTGTCGACGATCTCCCAGAGCCGGCCCTTGTGCGGGGTGTCCGGGGTGCCCTCGTACATCACCTGGGTGGCACCGTTGGCCAGCGGGCCGTACACGATGTAGGAGTGCCCGGTCACCCAGCCGATGTCGGCGGTGCACCAGTAGACGTCCGTCTCCGGTTTGAGGTCGAAGACCGCGTGCGCGGTGTACGCCGCCTGGGTCAGGTAACCACCGGTGGTGTGCAGGATGCCCTTCGGCTTCGCGGTGGTACCGCTGGTGTAGAGAATGAACAGCGGGTGCTCGGCGTCGAACGGCTGCGCGGTGTGCTCCGGCGACGCCTGCTCCACCGTCTCGTGCCACCAGTGGTCCCGCTCCGACCAGGCCACCTCCTCGCCGGTACGGCGGACCACCAGGACGTGCTCCACCGACCCCGAGCGGGACACCGCCTCGTCGACCGTCGGCTTCAACGCCGACGGCTTGCCCCGCCGGAAACCACCGTCGGCGGTGATCACCACCTTGGCGCTGGCGTCGGCGATCCGGCTGCTCAACGCGTCGGCGGAGAACCCGCCGAAGACCACGCTGTGGGTCGCCCCGATCCGGGCACAGGCCAACATCGCGACCGCCGCCTCCGGGATCATCGGCAGGTAGATCGCCACCCGGTCCCCGGCGGTCACGCCCAGCCCGGTCAGCGCGTTCGCCGCCTGACAGGTCATCCGGTGCAGGTCGGCGTAGGTGATGGTGCGGGTGTCCCCGGGCTCACCCTCCCAGTGGATGGCCACCCGGTCCCCGAGACCCGCCTCGATGTGCCGGTCCAGGCAGTTGTAGGCCACGTTGAGCTGCCCGCCGACGAACCACTTCGCGAACGGCGGGTTCGACCAGTCCAGTACCTGCTCCCAGTCGCGGGCCCAGACCAGTCGCCGGGCCTGCCGCTCCCAGAAGGCGAGCCGGTCGGCGTCCGCCTCGGCGTACGCGTCGGCCTTGACGTTGGCCTCGGCGGCGAGCGCGGCCGGCGGCGGGAACTGACGGGTCTCCTTCAGCAGGTTCTCCAGCGTTTCGCTCATGCCGTCGCCCCCGGGGTCCTGATCATGCGCAACTCCTCGTGCCTCGCGTGACCTGCATCTCGTTCCTGGGGTGAGAGGTTACGGGGAGCATCACTTCACGGCGACCGGTGTACCCAAACCGGCGCGCCGAACGGGCGCCGTCGCGCGCCGGAAGGCGACCACGCGCAGGCCGGCTGCGCAACCCACTGCCGGCTGCGCAACCAGGGTGCGCGAACGTCCCGGACAGCGATCATGGCGGCGAGTGGCACAGCTCACGCCATCGAGCACGTACCAGTGGTCATGTCGGTGGTTGCGTTTCCGCCAGCAGAGTCGGCCGCCGTGTCAGTGGTTGCGTTTCCGCCCCGCCCGCCCCGTCGGCCGGTACCGGGTCGCTAGCGTGGCACCGTGACCACCGACCCACTCGCCCCGCTGCTCGCGCTCGCCGACATCGCACCCGCCGTGGAACACGCCCGGGATCAGGTCGACCAGGCCCTCCGGCACCGCGCGCTACGCCGACAGGGCGGCCAGGTCGCGGCCGAGCTGAGCCTGCGCTCCGCGGTGGCCAGCGCCGCGCTGGAGGGGTACCCCCACGACCGGGAAGCCGTCCGGGCCGGCACCGTCACCGACCCGGTGCTCCAGGGGGCGCTACGGGTCGCCGGTGCGCTACCCGGGCTGACCGACCTGTGGCCGAAGGCGCCCCGGCAGGCCCTCGCCAAGCTGCACGTGCTGGCCGCCCGGGATGTCGTACCCGCCGATGCGCTGGGTCGCCCGGTCGCCGACCCGGCGGTCGGTGCCCGCCTCGACGGCCTCGCGGGCCTGGTTGCCGGCGGCACCCGGGTCCCCCCGGTGGTACTGGCCGCCGTGGTACACGGTGAACTGCTGGCGCTGCGGCCGTTCGCCGGGCCGTCCGGGATCGTGGCCCGGGCCGCCGCCCGGCTCACCCTCATGTCCACCGGTCTGGACCCGCGCGGCCTGCTCGCCGTCGAGGTCGGCCACCGGGAACGGGAACCGGAGTACGTCGGCGCGGCAGGCGCCTTCGCCACCGGCACGCCCGACGGCATCCGGTCCTGGCTGCGGCACTACACCGCCGCCGTGGAGGTGGCCGCCGCCCAGATCACCGAAGTCGGCGACACTTTGGTGTAAGGAAGGGCCCCCGCTTAACGCATTCGGTATAGGAAGGGCCCCCTATTAACAGGTGGGCTCTGCGTCAGGCGGTGGCCGTGCGCGCCCGCCGGTGCCGGCCGTACCAGGCGATGCCGATCGCCACGCCCACGCCGACCCCGAGCGCGGCGGCCGCCACCGGCACCCCCGGCCGCTCCCGCAGCCGACGCCCCAGCGGCACCGGGTGCCGGAACTCCAGCACCGGCCAGGCGTTCTCCGTGGCGAGCCTGCGCAGCGCCCGGTCCGGGTTGACCACGCTCGGGTGCCCGACGCACTCCAGCAGCGGACGGTCGCTCACCGAGTCGGAGTACGCGTACGAGTCGGCCAGGTCGTACCCCCGCTCCTCGGCGAGGGCCGCCACCGCCTCGACCTTGCTCGGACCGGCGGCGTAGAACTCGACCTCGCCGCTGTACCGGCCGTCCCGCACCGCCATCCGGGTGGCGATCACGTCGGTCACGCCCAGCAGCTCACCGATCGGACGGACCATCTCCTCGCCGGAGGCGGAGACCAGCACCACGTCCCGACCGGCCGACTGGTGCTCCTCGATCAACGCGGCGGCTTCGGCGTACACGTAGGGGTTGATCAGCTCGTGGAGTGTCTCCGCGACGATCTGGCGGACCTGTTCCACCTGCCAGCCCTTGCACAGTTCGGCCAGGTAGTCCCGGGTCCGGGCCATGGTCTGCTCGTCCGTGCCGCCCAGCCGGAACATCAGCTGCGCGTACGCGGACTTCACCACGTCCCGCCGGGTGATCAGGCCGTCCCGGTAGAACGGCCGTCCGAACGCCAGAGCGCTCGACTTGGCGATGACGGTCTTGTCCAGATCGAAAAAAGCGGCACTTCGGCCCACGGCGCGAAAGTCTAGCCGCATGTTCTATGGTCGGCTGGTGCCCGGGGGTCCGCGCCGGACGACACCCTGATGGCGGGGCTCTCGGACGTGATGGCAGTCACACTCGGCCACCGGGATTTTGCACTGAGTGGAGAGAACGCCACTCGACGTGTACACATCGTCTCAGGCATGCTTGTCTTTACGACACAGTTTCATATGTCTCGTCGTAGACGACCCTCGGCGGTTGCACCCCCCGTGACCGCCGAGTGGGTTCGGCTCAACCCCCCCCGGAGCCGGACTCTCGACGACCCCCGTCAACCCCCCGACGGGGGTCGTCTCTTTGGGTCGGGAGCGCTTCCGTCCAGCTCAGTTCCGGGCGGGTCGTGCCCGGCCATCGACGCGGCAGGCGACCGTACCGGCCGAACACCCGCAACGCCGCCCTACGCCGCTCACACGGCCCCTCCACCCCGCAACTGTTGCACCGGCCGTCGGCGCTGGACGGGGTGTGGTCGTCAAGCTGCGCCTGCGCCACCCGCAACTGCTCCCGCACCGCGCTGGACAGGTAGAGGCTCACCGGAGCGGCCCCCACGGCGGCAGCAGATCAGCCCGTACCAGGATCTGGGTTTGCCTGCCCGGCCCGCCGTCCTCGGTCAGGCGGAAGCCTTCCAGCCACACCCGGCCGTAGTCCTGCCGCTGGTTCGCCACCAGCCGCACCCCGGTCACCCGCAATGTCACCGGCCCGTCAGCAGGGTTCACCCGATCCGCCGGTCGGATGTGCATCACCGCGCCGAGTCGTACCCGGATGTCAAACACCACGCCCCCTCACCGGCCGCACCGCCCGCACGGCCTGTGCCTCTGATCGACGGCTGATCACCCGGATCCCGGCGATCAACACGAACACCTCCCGCCGCGCGACGGCTGCCCCCGCCTGGTCCAGGACGTAGCCGGTCAGCCAGACCCAGTGGTCGTAGGTGGGCTTGTCACACACCGACACCACCCGCAACCGCAACGCCCGCTCCCCACCGAACTGCGGAGACGCCCGACCATCGAGGAACACCACATCCCCCGGAGCGGGTACGCCCGGCCGCGCACGGACCACCCGACCCGCCGAGGGTCGGGGCGCCGGGGTGGGCGGGCCATTCACGGGCCGTCGTTCGGGTCGCGGCACCACACCAGCACCCACCCCGGGCCAGCCTCAACACGACCCGAGACGACGGGATCTCGTACCGGGAGAGGGGGAGTGATCCTTGCTCAGCGTCCGGCAATCGCCCTGGCCGCGCTTGTCGACGTCCGTCGCCGGCTCTGCCCCCAGGCGCAGCGCCCCGTTCGGGAGCGCGTACTCGGACAGAGTCGGAACCTTGATCGTGTTCGGGGTCATGCCCACACCTCTGTCGTATCGCCGGTGTTTCACCGGCGCTGACAGGCGGTAGCCTGCCGGATCTTACTGGCGTGAGCCAGTACTGGCTTAAGCCAGCTTGTCTGATGGCGACTCGACTGTCAACCACTGGCTTGAGCCACCTGAGGTAGTCTCATGGGCAGGACAAGGAGACCGTGATCCCCATGACTGATCAGGTAGAACGTCGGCCACCGAGCCGACGCATCGCCGACGATCTGCGGGCCGCCATCGTGCGCGGCGACCTCGTAGACGGCGACCAACTTCCATCCGAACGAGAACTGGCATCCAGGTACGCCACCGCCCGGAACACCGCCAGGGAAGCACTGAGCATCCTGCAAGCCGAAGGGCTCGCCGTGGCCCAACACGGCCGGGGAGTGTTCGTCCGGCTACGTCAACCTCTGATGCGACTGGGCCGAAACCGCTACTCCCGGCGCGCCCGGAACGAGACCGGCCTGTCTCCGTTCCGGATCGAGGTCGAGCGCCAGGGACGGACACCGCACACCGAGTGCCGATCGGTGACGACGGTCCACCCGCCGGCCGACGTTGCCGAACGCCTGGGGCTCGGCGACGGCCAGGAAGTGGTATGCCGGGAGAACTGGTACTTCGCCGACGACGAGCCCGTTCAGGTCGGTGTGACCTACATCCCCGTCCCAGTGGTCGAAGGCTCGCCCTTGGCCACCGAGAAGAAACTCGGCCATGGCAGCATCTACCAACGGTTCGAGGAACTGGGTTACGTCATCACCCACATCCGCGAGGAGGTCAGCTCCCGGATGCCGACTCCCGAAGAGGCCAACGGGCTGGCCATGCCGCCCGGGGTGCCGGTGATCGAGGTACTCCACACCAGCATCGACGACCAGGGCCGTTCCTTCGAGGTGACCCGGTTCGTGATGCGCGCCGACCTGAACGGCTTGGACTACGAGATGCCCGTTGAAGACTGACCGCAGAGCCGTCACCCGGGCAGGACTCGTCCGGGTGGCTGCGCTGGCCCTGCTCTGGGGATCAGGCTTCCTCTGGATCAAACTCGCCCTCCGGGGATTCAACCCGGTACAGATCGTCTTCGCCCGTCTACTGCTCGGCTTTCTCGTCCTGACACCCATCGCGCTCTCGCGCGGCTTGCGCTTCCCGAAGGACCGGCGCATCTGGGCGCACCTGTTCGTCGCTGCCCTGGTCGCCAACGCGATCCCGTACGTTCTGTTCGGTATCGCCGAAGAGACGATCGGGTCGAACGTGGCGGGCGTACTCAACGCGACCACCCCGCTGTGGACCCTTTTCCTGGCGTTTCTTGTCGGCGCCGACCGATCCATCAACTCATGGAAAGTCGCCGGATTCGCACTCGGATTCCTCGGCGTGATCGTCATCTTCTCGCCCTGGGAAGCCGCGAACGAGATAGCGAGCTGGGGCGGTGTCGCATGCCTCGCCGCAGCCGCCAGCTACGCGGTCAGCTACGTCTACATGAGCCGCTTCCTGACCGGCCGGGGAATCAGCCCGATCATGCTCTCCGCCAGCCAGCTTGGCGCCGGATCAGTCCTGCTCGCCCTGGCGATGCCGTTCGCGGGTCTGGAAACGACCACCTGGCGGACCGACACGGTGGTGAGCCTGCTCGTGCTCGGCGCTCTGGGTACCGGTATCGCCTACGTCCTGAACTACCGGATCATCCAGGACGAGGGACCCACCGCCGCATCAGCGGTCACCTACCTGCTTCCGATCGTCGCCGTACTCCTGGGCTGGCTCGTTCTGCGTGAAGCCGTCACCGTGACGATCCTGCTCGGTGTCGCGTCGGTCCTCGTCGGCGTCGCCATAAGCCGTGCCGGCCGGGCTCGGCCTTCTGCGGCGTAAGCGCCGGCATCGGCCGACGCGCGGACCGAGGACCTGTGTACGTCAGGGAACGGTGACGGCCCAGACCGGGAACGGTTGACCGGTCCCGTCAGCCTCCCGGTCCAGGTCTGGTTCAAGGGCTTCGGCCAGCTCATTGCAGGGCACGATGCCGGGATGGATGTCCGAGGCTGCGAGCGTGACTACCTCAGCAGGGTCGCCGGTAGCGCGGTAGCTGCTGCTGAACGGCAGATTGCCCACGGATCAGCTAGAAGTCGGCCCGCGTCGGAAATGAGCTTCAGGAAGCCTTCTGCCGCCTGCTTGCGGTCGATGGGATCACCGGTGAATCTCACCCTCGTCGGGCCTTTGACAGCCGCGCTACTGACGACGCGGCCGGGTCACCCTACTCTCTGCAATGGAGTATGCAATGTCGATGTACGGCCGCGAAGACGAAACGTGGGAGCGCCTCACTGAAGTTAGCCTGACCTTCTTGATCGAGCGGGCCAGGCTTGGCAAGGTCACCTCGTACACCGAACTGAACACTACGTTGGAACGCCGGACCGGGCTTGCAGCGTTCGACTTTGAACGCGAGATCGACCGAAGGGCGATGGGACACCTCTTGGGCCTGGTCGTGATCCGCAACCGACCCGTCACCGGGCTCATGATCTCCGCATTGGTGCACTACTTGGACGCCAACGATGCGGGTCCAGGCTTCTACACCCTCGCTAAGCAGCTGCGACGCCTACCGCAGCGTGCAACGTCCGATGAGAAGCTGAGCTTCTGGATCAACCAGGTCAACGGGATCCATGCCTACTACTCACCAAGTCGGTGATCGCGGCCTCGATCCGCAGGCCGATCCCGGTGGCCACAAGGAGGCCCGCGAAGATGTGCGGCTCAGTTGCCCCGCCGTCGGTCAACATGGTGTTGGCCGAGGCCAGGAGGCCGGCGACGATGGCGACGTTCCCGGCCACACGAGTCGTCGAAACGCGCCGCAGAGGAGGGTTCACGCGCTAGACCGTATCGAAGTCCCTACGGTCGGTGCTGTCGGGACTTGTGTCCGGTCGATCAGCCAGAAGTATCGTGACGAGCGTGAGGGCGACTGGCCGCCGCCCGGTCAGCGCGCCGTGTCGACACCGGCAACGGGGCGGAGCAGGGTGATCCGTCGCGCGCCCAGTTCGGTGACGTACAGGTTGCCGGTGGCCACGTCCTGGGTCAGGTCGAGCGGCTGGTTGAACCCGGTGAACCCGGTGATGCCGGTTCTCCGGTTGGAGAGCCTGCCGTCGGCGGCCACGTCGAAGGCGACAATGTCCTGACCGGACGAGTAGCGCACATGGAGCAGCCGGCCGTCGAGTGCCCCACCGACGTACTCGATCGCCCCGTTGGCTGAGGCGTGCAGGCCGGCGTTGTAGATCCCGGCCAGGTCGAGGTTGCGGTCCGGCAGGGTACCGACGGGGTAGGCGGTCATCTGGTAGGCGTCGACGCCGCCGGTCGGGTTGCCGCCGGCCAGCACCCATTCGCAGCGGGTCGGGTTCGGGTGGCCGTAGTAGCGGCTCCGCTTGACGTCGAAGAGATAGTCCGTCTCGGCCTGCGGGTTGCTGGTGATCGCAGGTACCGCCGGCCCCGTGTACGGCCCATCGGGCCGGGTGGCGCAGGCCGCCGGCAGCGGGTTCGGGGTGGCGGGTGTGTTGCCGCCGGCCGCCGAGCCGTTGGTCGGCGCGTACAGGTGTCCGTTGCGGTGCCAGACCAGGTCGTAGGCGTTGCGGATGCCGGTGGCGTAGAGCGTCAACGGGGCACCGGACGCGTACGGGTCGTAGCTGCCCCCACCGTCGCGGGTCCTGGCGTCCAGCGGCAGGCTCGCCGGCAGCTTCGCCGGGTCCAGGCGCAGCACCGCCGCATTGAGCAGGTGTTCGGGGCGGTTGCCCCAGGTCGGGTCGGCCGCGCCCATGGCGTTGTTCGAGCCCTGGGAGATGTAGAGCGCGCGGTCGGGGCCGAACGCGATCGAGTTGGTCTCGTGGTCCTTGATCGAGCGCGGCAGGCCGGTGACCACGTCGGTGTACGTGTTCAGGTCCGGCCCGCTGAGCCGGGCGATGTGGCTGGACCAGTCGGGCACGTTGTAGACGCCGACGAACTGGTGGTTGTCGGTGATCCACAGGATCGGGTTGGTGGGGGTCGAGGCCGGGTCGAAGGCCAGCCCGATGATCGTACGGTTCGGCGCGCCGGAGAGCCCGGCCGCGCTCGCGTGGGTCCGCACCGTGGAGATCACCGTAGGCAAGCCGAGCGTGCCGTCGGCTTTGATGGGGTACCGGTACAGGTAGCCGTTGAGAGTGGCCGCGTAGAGCCGTCCGTCGGGGCCTTTCACCACGCTGGTGTACGACGCCGAGGCGGCACCGCTGGTCACCTTCTCGAACGCCACCCCGGGCGGGGGAGGGCTTCGGAGACCCGTGGTGAAGACGATCGAGTACGGCTGGAAGGCGTTGCCGGCGAGGTCCCGCACGCCGCTGGTGATGTCGAAGCGGTACAGCGTGCCGGTCGCCAACGGTGCGGTCGGCGACAGGTTGATCACGTCGCCGCCACCGCTGGTGATGACGTTCGCCGCCACCTGCCGCCCATCGGCGACCGATGTCAGCCGGACCGTGCCGGCGGTGAGTGTCGTCGGATTGACGCCCCCGGCCGGTAGCCGCAGGTCCGCCACGACGCTGGTGGTCGGGTCGACGTCGGTCGCCAGGTTCGCCGGTGTGCTGGTGCGTACCGACGGGGCGACCCCGGTCACGGCGGCGATCGTGACGTAGTTGAACTTGGTGTTCGTGCCGGCCTGCGGGCTCAGCGTGAGCCGTCCGTCGGTGACGTTCACGACCCGGGTGCCGGTCGCGTGCTTCGTCGTCGCGCTGGGCCGGAAGGCGGCCACCGCGTTCTGGTTCTCGATGTTCAGATAGTGGACGCTGTCGACGGCGGGACCCGCGTCACCGACGACGCCGGTGACCGCGTAGGCGCCGTTGGGTACCGCCACCTCCCAGGCGCCGGGGATCGGGGTCCCGGACGTGGTGGGGGGCAGTTGCGCGTGCATCAGCGTGGCCAGCCGTACGTCGGGGTTGCTGGCTGTTCCCCGGTTGCGCCCGTTGCCGACGAGAGCGACCGGGGTGGTGGTGCCGATCCGTACCCAGCCGTAGCTGACGCCACCTCCCCGGTCGCCGTAGGCGTCACCGCTGTCGCGCCGGTAGCCGGCCGGTGGTGCGGTCGCCGGGTCGGAGAAGTTGATGTTCAGCGCGAACGCTGCCCGCGTGCCGTGTCCGGGGGCGGCAGAGGCCGGGTGGGTGGCGGGCAGCGGTGCGACCAGAGGCCCGGTGACCACCATGCAGAGAGTCATCGAAAGTCGTGAACTGTGGCGCACCTTGCCAGCATTTGAATTCTATCGTCACGATTCTGTAACTCTGTGTTCACGCATCGCCTGTAGTGACTTCGGGCATGCCTTGGTGTGCTGCCACGGTGTGTGCTCCCTCGGGCATCGATCGACATCCTGGCGGCATTCCTGCGTCGACCACCCGACTGGGCGGTCGCCGCGGCTGCCGGATCTGCGCAGAAAAGAACCGATATCCATAGCAGATCCATCGGGCTTTCGGCAGTTGTCCACAGGGCACCTGGTTATCCACAGCCGGCGGTGCGGGGTCAGCGAGCAGAGCTGCGGCGGCGGCAGGGTGGGCCGGTACGACGAGCCCGTACCGGACCCAGGAGGCCGCGATGCCACCCCGTACCTCCGTGCCACCACTGCGGCGGTTACCGCTGATCGTCACCACCGACAATGCCCTCCTCGACGAACTGCTCCGGCTTGCCGCCGCTGCCGGCACCGAGGTGGAGGTGGCCGCCGACCCGGCCGCCGCCCGACCCCGGTGGTCACCGGCACCGCTGGTGCTGATCGGCACCGACCAGGCGCAGGCGTGCCTGCGGGCCCGGCTGCCGCGCCGACCGAGGGTGGTGCTGGTCGGGCACACCGGCACCGGCGACCCCGGCTGGGATCTCGCCGAGCTGATCGGCGCCGAGCACATGGCCATGCTGCCCGCCGCCGAACCGTGGCTGGTCGACCGGCTGGCCGAGAGCCACGACCGGCAGCAGCCGGACGGGACGGGCCGGATCGTCGCCGTCGTCGGCGGTCGGGGTGGTGCGGGGGCGAGCGTCCTGGCTGGCGGGCTCGCGGTCACCGCCGCCCGGGCCAGACTTCGTACCCTGCTGGTCGACGCCGATCCCCTTGGCGGAGGACTGGACCTGGTGCTCGGCTGGGAGCAGCTCGAAGGGCTGCGTTGGCCGGCACTGACCCGCACCGACGGGCGGCTGGACGTGCCGGCCCTGGTCCGGGCCCTACCCAGCCGGGGCGACCTGGTGATGCTCTCCTGGGACCGGGGCGACCTGCTCAGCCTGCCGGCCGAGGCGATGGCGGCGACCATGGATGCCGGCCGCCGGGGCCGGGACTTCGTCGTGGTGGACCTGCCCCGCCAACTCGACGACGCGGCCGTGATTGCGTTGCAGAGCGCCGACCAGGTGTTCGTGGTCGTACCCGCCGAACTGCGGGCCACCGCGGCGGCGGCCCGGGTGGTCGCCGGGGTCGCCCCGCACTGCACCCGCCTCGCGGCGATCGTGCGGGGGCCGGCGCCCGGTCGGCTCAAGGCCCGTGAGGTGGCCCGGGCCCTGGACCTGCCGTTGGCCGGTACGCTCCGGCCCGAGCCCGGCCTGGTGCGGGGCCTGGAACGCGGCGAGGCGCCAACCGCTGGCGGTCGTGGCCCGCTCGCCGAGCTGTGCCAGCGTATCGTCACCGACCTGGTCAGCCTGCCAGCCACGGGTGCGGCATGAACGCCCTCCCCGGTGAGCTGGCCGCCCGGGTGCGACACCGCTTCGCCGCCGACGGCGCCCCGGTCACCCCGGCGGCGATCGTCTCGGCGGTACGCGCCGAACCCGAGGTTGCGGTACTCGGTGACACCGCGCTGCTCCGTGTCGCGGACCGGGTGCACGACGACCTGACCGGGGCCGGTCCACTGGCCCCGCTGCTGGCCGACCCGGCGGTCACCGACATCCTCGTCAACGGCGTCCGGGTCTGGGTCGACCGGGGGCAGGGGCTCCGGCAGGTGCCCGTACCTCTGGGCACCGTCGACGACGTGCGCCGACTCGCCCAACGCCTGGCGGCGGCCTGCGGGCGCCGACTCGACGACGGTTCGCCGTACGCTGACGCGCGGCTGCCCGACGGGACCCGGCTGCACGCCGTACTGCCCCCGGTGGCAACCGACGGGCCCTACCTGTCGCTGCGGACCTTCCGGCAACGGCCGTTCACCCTCGACGAGCTGGTCGCCCACGGCACGGTGCCCCGGGCGGTGGCGCCCCTGCTGCACGCCATGGTGGCCGCCCGGCTCGCCTACCTGGTGGTCGGGGGTACCGGCTCCGGTAAGACCACCCTGCTCAACACCATGCTCGGGCTGGTGCCGCCGACCGAGCGGATCGTGCTGGTCGAGGACGCCGCCGAGCTGCGCCCCGCCCACCCGCACGTGGTCGGCCTCCAGGCCCGGACGTCCAACGTGGAGGGTGCCGGCACGATCGGGTTGAGTGACCTGGTCCGGCAGGCCCTGCGGATGCGCCCGGACCGGCTGGTCGTCGGCGAGTGCCGGGGAGCCGAGGTGGTGGATCTACTCGCTGCGCTGAACACCGGCCACGACGGCGGCGCGGGGACGCTGCACGCCAACGCACCGACCGACGTACCGGCCCGGCTGGAGGCCCTCGGCCTGCTCGGCGGGCTACCCCGGGCCGCCCTGCACGCCCAGGTCACGGCGGCGCTTCAGGTGCTCATCCAGGTCCGCCGGACCGGTCAGGGGCGGGTCCTGGAGTCGGTCTGCCTGCTGGTGCCGGACGGTCCGGAGCGGTTGGTGACGGTCGTACCGGCGTGGATCCGGGGACGCGGGCTGGGGCTTGCCGCCCGGGCACTGGCCACCCTGATCGCCGCCCGGGATGTGCCGGTACCACCGATCCTGACGCACACCTGGGCCGCCCCGGCTGCCGATCCGGAGCAGCACCCGTGACCGGGTCGTGGTGGCTGGCAGTCGCCTGCCTCGGCGGCGCCGCCCTGGCCGCCGGGTGGCCACAGCGCGGTCGACTGCACCGCTTACGGCAGGTGACCGCCAGGCGCCCCGAGCAGTCGTTCCCCGGCCGCCGTCCCGATCTGCGGATCCTGCTCGCCGGGTACCGGCGGCACGGTCGGCGGGGCGTCCTGCTGGTGGCGTTGCTGGCCGGCCTGACCGGCCTGCTCGTCGCGGGTCCGGTGGCCGGGTTCGCCCTCGCCGCGTACGGTGCACTGGCCGCCCGGGCCGGGCTGCGGCGGGTCACGATCCGTGAGACCGAGCAGGCCCGCCGGCGTCAACTCGACCAGCTCTGCGCACTCGCTGCGGATCTACGCGCCGGCCTGCCCGCGTCCGCTCTGCCGACCATGCCTGCGGGTGATCCTTCCGCTGCCGACCGGCTCACCGGGTTGACCCACGCGGCGGTACGCCTCGCCGAGCGGACCGGAGCACCCCTGGCGGACCTGATCGAGCGGATCGAAGCCGACGCGCGGTCGACCGCCCGAGGGCTGGCTGCCGCCGCCGCGCAGGCCGCCGGTGCCCGGGCCACCGCCTGGCTGCTGGCCGCCCTGCCGGCCGGTGGCATCGCGCTCGGGTACGGCATCGGCGTCGATCCCCTTCGGGTCCTGCTGCACACCCCGGTCGGAGCGGCCTGTGCGATCGGTGCCGTGGTGTTGCAGATCGCCGGCCTGGCCTGGGCCGAACGACTCAGCGGCGCTCCGGCACGGACCGTCTGATGCACCAGCTCAACGTTGTCGACGTCCGCGCCGGTGGACTGTCGGCGCAGGCCGACGCCGTTACGGCGTGGACCGGCGGGTTGGTCGTCGGCACCGGCCTCCTGGTGGCGGTGGCCGTCCTGCTGGCCGCTGTACCGCTCACCCCGTCGGGGCGGGCTGTCCGGTACCGGCTGCGCCGGGTTGCGCCCCGGGCCGCCACCCGGCCGGCCGGAGCACAGCCCGAACGCCGTCGACCCGACCGGGCCCGACTCGGTGCCGCGTTCGGCGGTCTCGCCGTTGTCGTCGTTGTCGGCGGCTGGTGGGGCCTGCTGGCAGGGATTGTCACGGCGGTTCTGCTCGATGGGGCCCTACGTCGGCTGGAACCGGCCGATGTCCGGCGCCGACGGGTACGGGAAACGGCCGACCTGCCGCTCGCCGCAGATCTGTTGGCGGCGGCGCTGCGGGCCGGTACGCCGGTCGCACAGGGGGTGGAGGCGGTCGCCGCCGCACTCGGTGGTCCGCTCGGCGAGCGTCTCGTCCGGGTGGGGCGCACCCTCAGGTTGGGTGGCGAGCCGGCCGAGGCATGGGCTCACCTGGCCCCGGTCGCCGGTGCCGACCGGCTCATCGCCGCTGCGGTCCGCTCGGCGGCGAGCGGCGCCGCCCTGGCCGGCGCCTTGAGCCGGCTCGCCGACGATCTGCGTGGTGACCGGAGCGTCGCCGCCGAGGCCGCCGCCCGGCGGGCCGGCGTACTCATCGTGCTGCCACTCGGACTCTGCTTCCTGCCCGCCTTCATTCTCGCCGGCCTGGTGCCGGTGATCGTCGCCGTCCTCGGCGACGTGCTCTAGAAACCGTCGAGAGAGGAGCACCACCATGCGCAAGCTGTTCACGCGACTGCGCGGCGATGCCGGGATGAACACCGCCGAGTACGCCGTCGGCACGCTCGCCGCCGTCGCCTTCGCCGGCATCCTGCTCAAGGTTCTGACCTCGGGCAACGTCCAGTCCGCGTTGACCGCGGTCATCGACCGGGCCCTGAAGTGACCGGGCGCCGACAGGCCGGCCGCGTCCAGGGGCGGCCCGTGACCGGGCAGGTGCGGAAGCGGTGCGTGACCGGGAACCGGCGGGTGCCCTGGGGAGCGGCGCGTCAGCGGGCATCGGCCCGAACCGGCCGTGACCGGGGTTCGTTCACCGCCGAGCTGGCGGCCGGCCTGCCGGCGCTCATGTTGCTGCTCCTGGCCGGGCTGACTGCGGTCAACGCGGTCACCACGAAGGCGCACTGTGTGGACGCGGCCCGGGAGGCGGCACTGGCTGCCGCGCGGGGTGAGGCCGGCGGGTCCGCCGGACGACGGGCCGCCCCGGACGGTGCGGTGGTGTCGGTCGACGTGACCGGGGACCTGGTCACCGCGACGGTGCGCGCCCCGGTGCGCCTGCTCAGCGCGCGGCTGCCCCGGTTCACGGTCAGCGCCACCTCGGTCGCTGCCGTCGAGCCCGGCCAGTCGGAGCCGGTCCGGTGAGTGGTGGACGTCGCCGGGCGGATCCTGCAAGCGGGCCCGACGTGCCCGACGTGCCCGGTGCGCCTGGTGAGTTCGTCAACTCGGGTGAGTCGGGCCGTGCCGGCCACGACCGGGGCAGTGCGACGATGTGGCTGCTCACCGTCGGTCTGGTACTCGCCGTCGCCGGCCTGTTCGGGGCGGCGGTGGGTGCGGCCCGGGTCGCCCGGCACGAGGCGCGGGCGGCAGTGGACCTCGGGGCGCTGGCCGGAGCCGGTCGGGCGCTGGACGGGCCGGTGGTCGCCTGCTCCCGGGCCACTGACATCGCGGCGCGCAACGGTGGCCGTGTCACCGGCTGCGAACTGGACGGTCTGGATCTGGTGCTGACCGTGGAGGTGACGGTCGAGCCGTTGCCGGGCTGGTCCCGACGAGCGGTCGCCACTGCCAGAGCCGGCCCGGTACGCGGCTGACCGGGGGCATCGGGGCGGGTGCGGGATGGCCTCCCGGTCGGCCGATGGTGCAACAGGAGTGTCGCGGCACTCCCTTGGCCGGTGGAACCTGGTTGCCGTCGTCGAACTGATCGGGTCTGCTGGCTGGGCTGTCACCGGCCGGGATCCGGGTCACCCGGGTCCAACCGGCCCGGTCTGTCACCCGGGTCCATCTGGCCCGGTCCGTCACCCGGGTCCATCGGGCCCGGTCCGGCACCCGGGTCCAACGTGTAGGGAGAGCCGCAGATGGCGGAATTAATCGTCACCCGGTCCACAGGTTGGTCCGGCGGCGAACCGGCGGTCGTCATGATCACCGGCATCCAGGCGGCCGGAAAGTCGACAGTCGCCCAGGCGCTGGCGGAGCGGCTACCCCGGTCGGTGCATGTACGTGGGGATCTCTTCCGGCGCATGGTGGTGGGCGGCCGGGCCGAGTTGACCCCCGATCCGTCGGATGAGGCGGTCCGTCAGCTTCATCTGCGCTACCGGCTCGCTGCTGACGTGGTGGACGGGTACGTCGCCGCCGGATTCACCGCGATTGTCCAGGACATCGTGCTCGGTGACGATCTCGCCCGCATGCTGAGGCTGATTCGCAGCCGTCCGCTGCTGGTCGTGGTACTCGCCCCGTCGCCGGAGGCCGTTGCCGCCCGAGAGGCGGGGCGCGGCAAGACCGGCTACGGCATCTGGGGGATCAGCCAGCTCGACGACGAGTTGCGGAAGGCCACCCCCCGGATCGGGCTCTGGCTGGACACCTCGGACCAGACGGTCGAGGAGACCGTGGCGGAGATCATGACGCGGGGTTGGTCCGAGGGCCGGGTCCCCTGACCGGTGGCTGCCCGGTTTCCAGGAAGTCGGGGTGTCCGCCGGGCGGGATACCCCGACTTCCTGGAAACCGTGAACTGTGAGCGGGACACCGGCCGGGGGGCCCGGGCGGGCCGGTCCCAATGGCAGGTGACCCGGGCGGGCCGGTCCCAATGGCAGGGGGTTCCGGGCGGGCCGGTCAGCGGGCGCCGCCGTCGGTGGTGGCCCGCAACTGCCAGGCGTTCAACACCTGGTGGATACTCCGCAACCGCTCGTTGATCTGCTCCAGCCGCTCGGCCTGGGCCAGGGTGGCAGCGCCTGGCCGAACGCGATCTGCTGGTCAGCCGTCAACTTCTCCTGGTTGATCATGTAGAGCAGGTCGACGGTCTCGGCGATGGTGTCAGCCACGGCATCCTTCCGGATTTCGGTGCATGGAAGCGCATGGAAGCGCTCCCATCCCCCAGTTTCCGGAATGAAGATCGTTTATTCCTGTCCTTCGGGCGGCAGATTGGCCAGCACCACGTCGAGTACCTTCACCGCATCCGCCTTGCTCAGCGGGTTGTTGCCGTTACCGCACTTGGGCGACTGCACGCAGGACGGGCAGCCGACCTCGCAGCCGCATCCGAGAATCGCCTCCCGGGTGGCCCGGAGCCAGGCCGACGCCACCGCGTACGCCCGCTCGGCGAAACCGGCCCCGCCCGGGTGACCGTCGTAGACGAAGACCGTGGGCGCCTCGGTGTCCGGGTGCACCGCCGTGGAGAGGCCGCCGATGTCCCACCGGTCGCAGGTGGCCACCAGGGGCAGCAGGCCGATCGCGGCGTGCTCGGCGGCGTGCAGTGCACCGGGGATGTCGGCCGCCTGCACCCCGGCCGCCGCCAGCGACTCCGGCGACAGGGTGAACCAGACCGCGATCGTCCGCAGCTCGCGGGCCGGCAGGTCGAGCGGCCGGGTGTCCAGTACCTCACCCGAGGCGATCCGGCGCCGTTGGTAGGAGACCACCTGGCTGGTCACGTCGACCTCGCCGAGGAACATCCCGACCGGTCCGGCGTCGGCGTACGACCGGACCGACACCACCGACAGCGAGGTGACATCCCGGGCGTGGGTGGACCAGTCCGGCTCCTCGGCGTGCACCAGCGCGCAGCCGTCGTCCAGATCCAGCTCGTCGACCACGTACGACACGCCCTGGTGCAGGTAGACCGCGCCGGGGTGCACCAGGAAGTGGGACGAACCGGCGTCCACCGTACCGAGCAGTCGCCCGGTGACCGACTCCACCACGCAGACCGGGCCGCCGCCCTCGCCGCGCAGATCGACCTCGGGCCGTTCCCGGTGCCGCCAGTACCAGCCGGTCGGGCGCTGCCGCAGCGCACCGACCTGCACCAGTTCCTCGACCGCCTCCTTGGCGCCCTCGCCGAACAGGGTCAGGTCGGCCGGGGTCAGCGGCGCTTCGGCAGCCGCGCAGGCCAACTGCGGACCGAGTACGTACGGGTTGGCCGGATCCAGCACGGTCGCCTCCACCGGCCGCCCGAACAGCGCCTCCGGGTGGTGCACCAGGTAGGTGTCGAGCGGGTCGTCCCGGGCGATGAGCACCGCCAGCGCCTCCTGTCCGGCCCGGCCGGCCCGCCCGGCCTGCTGGCGCAGTGACGCCCGGGTACCCGGGTAACCGCAGATCAGTACCGCGTCTAGGCCGACCAGGTCCACACCTAGCTCCAGCGCGTTGGTCGAGGCCAGCCCGAGCAGGTCACCGTCGAGCAGGGCCCGCTCCAGCCTGCGCCGCTCCTCCTTCAGGTAACCGGCGCGGTAGGCGGCCACCCGGTCACCGAGGCCGGGTACCGCCTCGTCGAGTGCGCGTCGGGCGGTGGTGGCGACCACCTCGGCACCCCGCCGGGACCGGACGAAGGCGAGGGTGCGTACCCCGGCGGCCACCGAGTCGGCGAGCAGGTCGGCGGTCTCCCGCAGCGCCGACCGGCGGACCGTGGCCAGTTCCTCCGGGGTGTCCGGGGCAGCCGGCAGCAGTGGCGGTTCCCAGAGTGCGAAGGTCAGTCCGCCCCGTGGCGAGGCGTCCTCGGTGACCGCCGTCACGGGCAGGCCGGTGAGCCGGCCGGCCGCCGTCGCCGGGTCCCCGGCGGTGGCCGAGGCCAGTACGAAGACCGGGCTGCTCCCCACCCGGGCACAGAGGCGGCGCAGTCGGCGCAGCACGTGGGCCACGTGCGAGCCGAAAACCCCGCGGTAGGTGTGGCACTCGTCGACGACCACAACGGTCAGTCGACGCAGGAACGTCGACCACTGGGCGTGCCCGGGCAGGATGCCGTGGTGCAGCATGTCCGGGTTGGTCAGCACGAACCGGGAGTACTTGCGGATCCACTCCCGTTCCGCGCGCGGGGTGTCGCCGTCGTAGCAGGCGGGGCGTACCCCGTCTAGCTCCAGGGCCGCGACGGCGCGCAACTGGTCGGCGGCGAGTGCCTTGGTCGGTGCCAGGTAGAGCACCGTGGCCCGGGGATCGGTGAGCAGCCGGGCCAGCGCGGGGAGCTGGTACGCCAGCGACTTGCCGGACGCGGTCCCGGTGGCCACCACCACGTGCCGGCCGGCGTACGCCAGCTCGGCAGCCTCGGCCTGGTGCCGCCACGGGGCCGTCACCCCGCGCCCGGCGAACGCGGTCCGTAGCTCGGCCGGCGCCCAGGGCGGCCAGTCGGCGGTGATCCCGGGCCGGGCCGCCACCTCCTCGACGTGGGTGACCGGGTCGACGGCGGCCCGGGCGCGCAGCCGGCGCAGCAGCTCGGCCGGGGGCACGACGGCCGGACCGGCGGGTCGTTCGGGGCCGGGGCCGGCAGCTACGGTGGCGGCGGAGGTCACCTCTCGACTTTCGCACCGATCCACGGAAATGAAAAAGCCGGTCCCTGGGTACTGGGGGGCTGCCGGCGCACCCCGGTGGGACGGTCGGTCGAAGATGGTTAGATGCCCAGGAGCGTTCTGGCAGAGGAGGGACACTGATGGAGCTGTCGCTGGCGACCCGCACGGTCGGGGCGTGCACGGTGCTCGAGGTCGGTGGCGAGGTGGACGTCTACACCGCTCCCCGCCTGCGGGAACGGCTCATCGAGCTGATCGACGCCGGCGCCCGGCGGGTCGTGGTGGACCTGGGTCGGGTCGACTTCCTCGACTCCACCGGTCTGGGTGTGCTGGTCGGCGCGCTCAAGCGGCTCCGCTCGGTCGGTGGCACCTTCGCCCTGGTCTGTGACAAGGAACCCCTGCTGAAGATCTTCCGGATCACCGCCCTGGATCAGGTGTTCCCGTTGCACCCGACAGTCGACGCGGCGGTGGCCGCCGACCCGGCCGGCAACGGCGCGTGATGTCGACCGTCCGGCTCTCCTTCTCGCCCGCGCCGGTGCACGTGCGCACCGCGCGGCTGGTCGGGGTCGCCGTCGCCCGCCGGGCCGGTGTCGCCGAGGAGCTGCTCGACGAGGTACGCCTGGCGATCGGCGAGGCGTGCACCCGGGCGGTCGCCCTGCACCGTCAGTACGGGCTCCACGATCTCGTCCAGGTCGAGATGTCGGACTCCGGGTCGTACACGGTCCGGGTGATCGACCGGGCCCCCATCGAGGCCGGCCTCGGCCTGGCCGCGCTGCCGCCCGACGAGCTGGCCGACGAGTCGCTCACCGACGAGGCGCTCACCACCGGCGTGGGTTTCGCCCTGCTCGCCGGCTTCGTCGAGGATCTCCAGGTGCGTCCGGTGGACGAGGGCATCGGCACCGAGGTCCGGATGGTCTGGCCGGTAAAGCGCTGACGGTAAAGCGCTGACCGTATAGCGCTGACCGGTCGACCGCTGACGGTCGACCGCTGACCGGTCGACTTCCGCCACCACCTTCTGCCGCCGATCAGGGATCGCTGTCACGGATGTCGATTTCCTGTGGCGACGGCTCCTTGATCAACTCTGGGTGCGGATCCGACTTCTTCCCGTAACCGGGTCGGCTTATATCAGATTCCTCGCGTTAACACAGTTACGAAGATCATCGCGACACGGCGTCCCCTAGGTGTGACCTCCGACACTGGCTAGGGCTAAAGTACGCGGGTTGTCAGCAAGTGTCCCGGCCCGCAGCCAGCGGGTATGGGTGATCATCGCTGGTCCGCACGCTTGGGTTGGCGCAGGCACTTGCGAGTCCGCATGGAGCAAGCCGGGTCGGTTCGAAGCTGCCCGGCGCGAGTGTTCGGTACAGGAGGACATTGATGTCCGGGACCTTGGCCGCCGAGAGCGGCGGCCTGTCCCTTGCCGGAGCGAACCTGTCGTACGTCATCATCGCCGCGGTCATCGCGTTGGTGGCGCTCGGCTTTGCCGCCGCCCTCACGAAGGCGGTCCTGGCAGCTGGCAAGGGCACCACAAACATGCAGGAGATCTCCGGGGCCGTCCAGGAGGGCGCCTCGGCCTACCTGCTCCGCCAATTCAGGACCCTCGCGATTTTCGTCGTGATCGCCGTGGTGCTGCTCTTCCTGCTCCCGGTGCACGACACCGACAGCAGCGAGACCCTGGTGAAGATCGGCCGCTCGGCCTTCTTCGTCGTGGGCGCCCTGTTCAGCGCGTTCATCGGCGGTGCGGGCATGGCCCTGGCGACCCGGGCGAACCTGCGGGTCGCCGCCGCCGCGCGCGAGGCGGTCGGCGGCCGGGAGGCCGCGATGAAGATCGCCTTCCGTACCGGCGGTGTGGTCGGTTTCCTCACCGTGGGCCTCGGCCTCTTCGGCGCCGCGCTGGTCGTTCTCCTGTTCAAGGGAGACGCGCCGACCGTGCTGGAGGGCTTCGGCTTCGGTGCCGCACTGCTCGCCATGTTCATGCGGGTGGGCGGCGGCATCTTCACCAAGGCCGCCGACGTCGGTGCCGACCTGGTCGGCAAGGTCGAGCAGGGCATCCCGGAGGACGACCCGCGTAACGCCGCGACCATCGCCGACAACGTGGGCGACAACGTCGGTGACTGCGCCGGCATGGCCGCCGACCTGTTCGAGTCGTACGCCGTGACGCTGGTCGCCGCGCTCATCCTGGGCCGGGCCGCCTTCGGCGCCGACGGGCTGGTCTTCCCGCTGATCGTCTCCACGATCGGCGTGCTCGTCGCGATCGTCGGCGTCTTCATCACCCGGCTGCGGGCCAGCGACCGGTCCGGCCTGACCGCCATCAACCGGGCGTTCTACCTGTCCGCGGTGCTCTCCGCGATCCTGGTCGCCATCGCCGCGTACGCGTACCTGCCGGACAACTTCGGTGGATTCACCGGTGGACTGGCCAACCCGGACGGCACCCCGATCGACGGCAACCCCCGGCTGGTCGCCATCGGCGCGGTCATCATCGGCATCGTGCTGGCCGCCGCCATCCAGGCGCTCACCGGCTACTTCACCGAGACCGAGAAGCGCCCGGTGCAGGACATCGGCAAGAGCTCGCAGACCGGTCCGGCCACCGTCATCCTCGCCGGCATCAGCGTCGGCCTGGAGTCGGCGGTCTACTCCGCGCTGCTCATCGGTGCCGGCGTGTTCGGGGCGTTCCTGCTCGGTGGCAGCTCCATCACCCTGTCGCTGTTCGCGGTGGCGCTGGCCGGTACCGGCCTGCTCACCACCGTCGGCGTGATCGTGGCGATGGACACCTTCGGCCCGATCTCCGACAACGCGCAGGGCGTCGCGGAGATGTCCGGTGACATCGACGAGAACGGTGCCCGGATCCTCACCGAGCTGGACGCGGTCGGCAACACCACCAAGGCGATCACCAAGGGCATCGCGATCGCCACGGCGGTCCTCGCCGCCACTGCGCTGTTCGGCTCGTACACCGACACGCTGAAGACCGCGTACGCGGACGCCGGGGTCGGTGACGTGGGCGCCGAGATCCTCAACTCGCTCAACGTGGCCAACCCGCGCAACCTGGTCGGCCTGATCATCGGTGCGGCGGTGGTCTTCCTCTTCTCCGGTCTGGCCATCAACGCGGTGTCCCGCTCGGCCGGTGCCGTGGTGATGGAGGTCCGCCGGCAGTTCCGTGAGCTGCCCGGCATCATGGACCGCACCCAGCGCCCCGAGTACGGCAAGGTCGTCGACATCTGCACCCGGGACGCGCAGCGCGAGCTGATGACCCCCGGTCTGCTCGCCATTCTCGCGCCGATCGCGGTCGGCTTCGGTCTCGGTCCCGGCGCGCTCGCGTCGTACCTGGCCGGGGCGATCGGGGCCGGCACGCTGATGGCGGTCTTCCTGGCCAACTCCGGTGGTGCCTGGGACAACGCCAAGAAGCTCGTCGAGGACGGCGCGTTCGGCGGCAAGGGCTCCGAGGCGCACGCCGCGACGGTCATCGGTGACACCGTCGGTGACCCGTTCAAGGACACCGCCGGCCCGGCGATCAACCCGCTGATCAAGGTGATGAACCTGGTCTCGCTGCTGATCGCGCCGGCCGTGGTGGCCTGGAGCGTGGGCGACGACCGGAACACCGGCCTGCGGGTGACGATCGCCGTGGTGGCCACGTTGATCATCGTGGCGGCGGTGGTGTTCAGCAAGCGCAAACCGGTCGCGATGTCCGACTCCGACACCGGCGCAGGCTCGGCCGCCCCCGACCAGCGGGCGGCGACCGTCCAGAGCTGAAACCGGGACGAACCGGGTCCCCGACGGTGCCGCCAGCACCGGCCGGGGACCCGTGCCGTCCGGGCCGCCCCTGCACGGCACGCCCCTGCACGACACGCCCCTGCACGGCACGACGCCGGACGACTGTCTGGTGGCGTATCCCGACGGAAGCCGTACGCTGCTTCGCATGCGTACGTGCCGGGCGGCAACCGCCGGAAAGCTCACGGTGGTCCTGGCTACGCTCGTCCTCGCGGTCAGTGGCTGCGGTGCCGGCCCCAGCCCCCGGGCCTGGGCCGCCTCGGTCTGCGAGGCGCTCGCCCCGTGGCGTGCCGAGATCAGCAAGCTGACCACCCACACCCAGCAGCAGATGACCGCGCAGACCACCCCGGCGCAGGCCAAGGAGAACCTGGTCCGCCTCTTCGCCGGGGCCGAGCAGGCCAGTGAGACCGCGCGGCAGCGCGTCGAGGACGCCGGTGTCCCCGACGTCGAGCAGGGCGAGGCGGTCTCCCAGGGCTTCCGGACGTCGCTGGGTGCGGTGCGGGACGCGTACGGCAGGGCCAGGCGGACCATCGAGGCGCTGACCACCGGCCCGGCCAGCGCGTTCTACGACGGGGTCAGGGCCGCCGTGGACACCCTCAACCAGGAGTACGACGCCAGCGCGCTGGACACCAGCAAGCTGCGCTCGACAGAACTTCAACAGGCCTTCGACGAGGTCCCGGAGTGTCGCTGACGCCCCCTGGCGAGCTACCACCCCCGGCACCGGAGCCCGAGCCGGTCCGGCAGCTCTCCCTGTTCGGCGTCGAGGCGGCCGATCCGTCCCCGGCCGACCTGGCCGGTCTGCTCGCCGGTCCCGGCGAGGTGGTCCGGATGGGGGGTACCGCCCGGGTGTCGATCACGGTCGCCGAGGCCTGGCGGGTGCACGTCCTGGTGGCCGAGCTGTCCCGGCGGGGACTCACCCCGACCTGGGAGGTGGCCGTCCCGGAGCGGGGGCACGAGGTCCGCACCGCGTACGCGACGACACTCGCCCCGCTCGGTACGGCCTGGCTGGCCGACGGGGTGAAGCACCCCCCGCCCGGGTTCCACCTGAACGGCCGGCGGCTGCGGCTCTGGACGGCCGCCGCCGGGGTGGCCGAGCCCGGCGGTTACCGGCTGCACCTCGGCGCCGCCGACGAACCGTGGTGGTCGACGGTGGGGCGGGCGCTGGCTGCCATCGGCCTGCCGGCGGTGCTCGTCGAGTCGGGCGCGGGCGGGCCGGCGTACCGGATGACCGGCCGACGCCGGACGGCCCGGCTGGCGGAGCTGGTCGGCGACCGGCCGGCAGCGGCCCCGCCCGCCGCGTGGCCGACGGCCGGCTGACGGCCGGCTTGGCGGCTGGCGGCCACCCGTGCGGCGGTGACCGGCGGCGGAGCACCCGGCGGTTGTCCGGGGTGCGGCGGTGACCGGCGGCGGAGCACCCGCCACCGGCGGTGTGACCGCTATCGACCGGCTGACGAAAACCTGTCCGATCCGGGACAGCCGGCTGCCGGTTTGGACAGGAAATGGGGCGGGTGACATCCTCCTGACGGGCATCGATCCGCGCAGTATCCCGCGTGAGTACCGTTCTCCGGTGTACGGTGTCGCCGTCCGGCAAGGTCGCCGAGCGCGACGGGTGGACAACCCGGGCGTACCGCCGCTACGGCGCGTGGTTTGCCGCCCGCGGAACCCGTGACGCGGGCGGCGCGTTACGTTGGACATCGCAGCGCCGGACGGTGGACCGGGTCGATGACGACCACGGCCCCGCCAAACACCGGGCCAGGAGCAACCGTTCGAAGTCGGGGAGAGACGTGCCGAGTAACGCCAGGAGCACCCGTCTGGTCATCGTCGAGTCACCGGCGAAGGCCAAGACGATCTCGGGCTATCTCGGCCCGGGGTACGTCGTCGAGGCCAGCTTCGGTCACGTCCGTGACCTGCCCCGCAACGCGGCCGACGTGCCCGCCAAGTACAAGAAGGAACCGTGGGCCAGGCTCGGCGTCGACGTGGACAACGGCTTCGCCGCCCTCTACGTGGTCTCCGCCGACCGGAGGCAGCAGATCTCCAAGTTGACCAAGCTGGCCAAGGAGGTCGACGAGATCTTCCTCGCCACCGACGAGGACCGCGAGGGCGAGGCGATCGCCTGGCACCTGGTGGAGACCCTGAAGCCCAAGGTGCCGGTCAGGCGGATGGTCTTCCACGAGATCACCAAGCCGGCCATCCAGGCGGCGGTGGCCAACCCGCGTGAGATCGACCGCGACCTGGTCGACGCCCAGGAGGCCCGGCGGATCCTGGACCGGCTCTACGGCTACGAGGTCTCGCCGGTGCTGTGGAAGAAGGTCATGCCGAAGCTCTCGGCGGGCCGGGTGCAGTCGGTGGCCACCCGGATCGTGGTGGAGCGGGAACGGCAGCGGATGGCCTTCCGCACCGCCGAGTACTGGGACATCCTGGCCACCCTGGCCGTGCAGAACCCGGGCGACGGGCCGCGTACCTTCCACGCCACCCTGGTGGCGCTCGGCGGGGACCGGATCGCCACCGGCAAGGACTTCGAGCCGACCACCGGCCGGGTCAAGCCGGGTGCCGGCGTGGTGCACCTGGACGGTGACGGAGCCCGGGGGCTGGCCGCCCGGCTTCAGGGGCAGCCGTTCAGCGTCACCCGGGTCGAGGAGAAGCCCTACCGGCGCCGGCCGTACGCGCCGTTCATCACCTCCACCCTCCAGCAGGAGGCGGCCCGCAAGCTGAGGTTCTCCTCGCAGCAGACGATGCGTACCGCGCAGCGGCTGTACGAGAACGGCTATATCACCTACATGCGTACCGACTCGGTGAACCTCTCCGAGACGGCCATCGCCGCCGCCCGTCGGCAGATCGTCGAGCTGTACGGCGAGCGCAGCGTCCCGCCGGAGCCGCGGCGCTACACCGGCAAGGTGAAGAACGCCCAGGAGGCGCACGAGGCGATCCGCCCGGCGGGGGACAACTTCCGCACCCCGGGTGACGTGGCCAAGGAGCTGTCCGGTGAGGAACTCAGGCTCTACGAGCTGATCTGGCGGCGGACCATCGCCTCGCAGATGACCGATGCGGTCGGCTCCAGCGTCTCGGTGCGGATCCGGGCGGTCTCCAGCGCCGGTGAGGAGGCCGACTTCGGGGCCACCGGCAAGACGATCACCGACCCGGGTTTCCTGCGGGCGTACGTCGAGTCCTCCGATGACGAGAACGCCGAGGCCGAGGATGCCGAGCGGCGCCTGCCCAACCTGACCAAGGGGCAGCCGCTGACCGCCAACGAGCTGGCCGCGCAGGGGCACCACACCCAGCCGCCGTCGCGTTACACCGAGGCGTCTCTGGTCAAGGCGCTGGAGGAACTGGGCATCGGCCGCCCGTCGACGTACGCGTCGATCATGCAGACCATCCAGGACCGGGGGTACGTGGCCAAGCGCGGCCAGGCGATGATCCCGACGTTCCTGGCGTTCGCGGTGATCGGCCTGATGGAGCGGCACTACCCGCGACTGGTCGACTACAACTTCACCGCCAGCATGGAGAACGAGCTGGACGAGATCGCCGGTGGTGACCACGCGGCGGTCGACTTCCTGACCGCGTTCTACTTCGGCACCACCAACGGCGCCGGTGACCAGGACATCGCCCGCTCCGGCGGGCTGAAGAAACTGGTCACCGAGAACCTCAGCGAGATCGACGCGCGCAGCGTCAACTCGATCCCGCTCTTCACCGACGACGAGGGCCGCGAGGTCGTGGTGCGGGTCGGCAAGTACGGGCCGTACCTGCAACGCAGCGTGCTGGGCGCGGAGCCGGCTCTGGTGGCCGAGGGTGAGGAGGGCGGTCCGGCCGGGGACCGGGCGCCGATCCCGGAGGGGCTGGCACCGGACGAGCTGACCCCGGAGAAGGTGCACGAGCTCTTCCTCGGTGGCGGGGGCGAACGCAAGCTCGGTGACGATCCGGCCACCGGCGAGCCGATCCTGCTCAAGTCCGGCCGCTACGGCCCGTACGTGGCCAGTGGCGAGCGCAAGTCGTCGCTGCTGCGTTCCCAGTCACCGGACGAGTTGACCCTGGGCGAGGCGCTGAAGCTGCTCAGCCTGCCCCGTCTGGTCGGGGTGGACTCCGACGGCGTCGAGGTGTTCGCCAACAACGGCCGGTACGGCCCGTACGTCAAGCGCGGTGAGGAGTTCCGGTCGCTGGACTCCGAGGACAAGATGTTCACCGTCACGCTGGACGAGGCGCTGGCCCTGCTGGCCGCGCCGAAGACCCGCCAGCGTCGGGCGGCGGCTCCGCCGCTGCGGGAGATGGGCGTCGACCCGCTGACCGAGAAGCCGCTGGTGATCAAGGACGGTCGGTTCGGGCCGTACGTCACCGACGGGGAGACGAATGCGTCACTGCGGCGTGGCCAGAGCCCGGAGGCGCTGACCATCGAGGAGGCCTCCGAGATGCTCGCCGAGAAGCGGGCGAAGGGGCCGGCGCCGAAGAAGAAGGCGACCAAGAAGGCGGCACCGGCGAAGAAGACGACCGCGGCCAAGGCGACGGGGACCAAGGCGACGGCGGCGAAGAAGACGACCACCGCGAAGACCCCGGCCGCCAAGAAGGCCACCCCGGCCAAGAAGGCTGCGCCGCGGAAGGCGGCGGCGGGTACCGCCACCGACGAGTAACCGCGTGGATCTTGGTGGCAAACGGCCCTTCCCGGGGTCTTTTGCCACCAAGATCGCAGAAGGCACCGGTCAGCCGGGCCAGCCGGCGGCCCGGAGCGCGGACCGGAGCTGCCGGATCACCGACCCGGGCTGGTGCCGTACCGCCCAGGCGGGGAAGCGGAGTACCCGGTCACCGGCGATCCAGAGTTCGTTCTGGCGTTGCATGTCGGCCCAGGCGGTACGCGGGTCGAGGTGCTGCCCGCCGTCGATCTCGACGTGTACCCGCCACCGGTCGAAGTAGACGTCCAGGTAACGGCGGCGCCCCGTGGGATCCCGGCGGATCTGCTGGCGGGACGGCTCGGGCAGGCCGGCGCGGCGGACCAGGGTGAGGAAGTCCAGTTCGGCCAGCGAGTGGGCCCCGCCCGCCGCGTCGGAGGCGGTCTGCATGATCAGTCTGCGGCGCCGGGCCCGGGGCATCCGGTCGAGTACCCGGTGAATGTCGTCACCGCCGACGAGGCGTTGCTGGAAGCCGGCCGCGATGACCGCCCGCGACTCCTCGTCGGTCCGTGCCCACTGGGCCGCATCGATGATCGACCGGGCCGGCATGGTCCGGGACGGCAGCCCGACCGGCAGCACATCCTCCTCCGGCAGCGACGTGGTCCGGTGCACGATGACGAAGGGCGGTAGCCGGTCGGCCCGCCGCGCGGCCGGCAGCAGCAGGTGGACGGCGCTGCTGTCGTACCGGCGCAGTCCCCACTCCCGGGCTGCGGTCAGGCCGGCCAGCACCGCCGACGGTCCGGCGGCGAGTACCGCGATCCAGCGGAGTTGGTCGGGGCCGACCGGGCCGTTGTGGGTGACGAAGACCGCGCGGTGGACCTGACGCCACCGGTCGGTGGCCACCCGGTGCCGGATGGCCCGACGGGACATGTGCCGCAACGCCTGGGCCAGGCTGATCACCTGGTCCTGGTGGAAGAGCAACCAGGTCAACTCGTCAGCGCCATCGCGGGGCAGCGGGCGGCCGAGGGTGGCGGGCGTGCGGTGGCGACGGGGATGCCGGGAGGGTGGGGTACGACGCCTCATGCCGGTCGAGTGTCGTCATCGCGTGCCGGCGCTGCTGTCCCGTGCCGGATACCTGTGGACAACCGGTGGATCTTGGTGGCAAATGGCCCCGGGAGGGGCCAATCGTCACCAAGATCTACCGGTGGCGCCTGACGCACCCGGGCGCGCCCGGGTGCGTCAGGCGCCGAGTACCCGGTCCAGGTAGTCGTTGGCGAAGACCCGGTGCGGGTCGAGCCGGTCACGGACGGCCAGGAAGTCGGCGAACCGGGGGTACACCGGCGCGAGCGACGCCGCGTCCCGCCAGTGCAGCTTCCCCCAGTGCGGCCGGCCGCCCAGTTCCCGGGCCACCTGCTCGAAGGCGGTGAAGTACGGCTGGTACGGCGCGCCGACGAACTGGTGGATGGCGAGGTATGCCGACTCGCGCCCGTGCGAGTGGGAGAGCCAGATGTCGTCGGCGGCGGTGAAGCGCACCTCGACGGGGAAGAGGATCCGGTCGGGCAGCCCGTCGACGATCCGGCGCAGGGCGGTGAGCGCCTCGCCGAGGGCGGCGCGCGGCAGGGAGTACTCCATCTCCGTGAAGCGGACCCGGCGCGGGGTGCAGAAGACCGTGTGGGACGGGCCGGTGTAGGTGCGGGCGGTGAGCGCCCGGGCGGAGACCGCGCTGATCGTCGGGGCGAGCGACGGCACCGCCCGGCCGAGCCGGCAGGCCCCGGCGAAGACGGTGTTCGACAGGAACTCGTCGTCGCGCCGGCGCCGCCAGGCCGGCAGCGGCCGGTCGTCGGCGGCCACCCGGTCGTTGGTCTTGACCTGCACCCGGTCGGTGTACGGGAACCAGTAGAACTCGACGTGGTCGTGCCCGGTGATCAGCTCGGGCAGCCCGGCGAGCACCGTCTCCAGCCGGGCCGGCCGCTCGTCGGCACGGAGCACGAAGGCGTCCACGCAGCGCAGGGTGACGTCGACGATGACGCCGAGCGCGCCGAGCGACACCCGGGCGGCGGCGAGCAGGTCCGGATCCCGGTCGGCGGCGCAGACCAGGGTCTCGCCGGTGCCGGTGACCAGGGTCAACGCCTCGACGAAGGTGGCCAGCCCGCCCAGTGCGGCGCCGGTGCCGTGGGTACCGGTGGAGATCGCCCCGCTGATGGTCTGCGCGTCGATGTCACCGAGGTTGGGCAGGGCGAGTCCCTCGGCGGCGAGCAGTGCGTTGAGGGCGCGTAGGGTCATCCCGGCCGGTACGGTGACCAACCGCTGTTCCCGGTCGATCCGGATGTCACCGCCCAGCGCGTCCAGTTCCATCCGGCACTGGTCGGTGCGGGCGATGTCGGTGAAGGAGTGCCCGCTGCCGACTGCTCTGATCCGTTGTCCCTGCGCCACGGCGGTGCGTACCGTCTCGACCACGTCTGCGACGTCGGTGGGGCGGTACACGGACCGGGCGGTGGCACGCTGGTTACCGGCCCAGTTGGACCAGCCGGAACGGACAGCCAGGTCAGAACGGGGCATGGGCGCTCCTCGATTTCAACGTGAGCAGTCTTCATATCAGGAACGTTGTCGCTGGTAAACACCGCATCGACGGTTGGTTCGTTAAGCCGGGTAGCGTCGCGGTTTCGCGGCGTACAGATATGTTCATCCGTCGAAGGGGGTGGCGACGAGTGTCCACATCTACCGCCACGACCGGGCCGTTGCGCCGGGTACCGGTGCAGGGTCGAAGCGTCGCGCGGGTCCAACGCATGTTGGACGCCTGCGCCGAACTTGTCGACGAGGTGGGTTACGAGGGACTAACGACGACCCTGCTCGCCGAGCGGGCCGAGGTCGCGATCGGATCGGTCTACCAGTTCTTCCCCGACAAACGGGCCATCGTGCAGGCGCTGACGCTGCGCACGATGGAGGCCTACCTGCAACGACTCAACGAGCGCTTCGCCCAGGACGACCTCACGCACTGGTGGGACGGTGTCGATGCGGGCATCGACGAGTACATCACCATGCACCGGACCGTGCCGGGCTTCCGTACCCTGCACTTCGGTGACGTCGTCGACCTGCACCTGCTCGCCGAGGACCGGGACAACAACGGGGTCATCGCCGAGCAGTTGGCCCGGGTGCTGGTCGACCGGTTCGGCATCGCCGACACGCCCCGGCTGCGCTTCACGCTGGAGATCGCGGTCGAGGCGGCCGACGCCCTGATCAAGTTGGCCTTCCGGCGTCAGCCGGACGGTGACGAGCAGGTGCTCGCCGAGGCCAAGGCGCTGATCCGGGAGTACCTGCACCGCCAGGTGGACACCAGCGCCACCGCGGAGTGACGGCGGGGCATCGCCGGGACGTCCCGGCGGTCCCCTGCCCTGCGTTGCCGGGCCGACGGTTCACCGCCCCCGCCACCCGATCCGGTCCCTGACGCGCCTCATCCCAGGCCCGACGGCACCGTCGGGCCTGTTGGCGTCGTACCGTCGCGCACGGCCACCACGGCCACGCCCCGCCGAGCTGGTCAGCCGAGGAAGGACATCCCCTCACCCCGGTAGGTGGGTGCCGCCCCGGCCAGCGCGTCGCCGTCGAGCAGGTGCACCTCGTTGACGTGTTCGCAGAGTTCGCCGGCCTTGGCGTGCCGGAACCAGACCCGGTCGCCGACCTTGAGCCGGTCCGCCGCCGGACCGGTCAGCGGGGTCTGCACCTCGCCGGCACCCTCGGCGCCGAGCAGGGCCAGCCCGGCGGGCAGCCAGGGGGTGGGCGACCGGTCGCGCCCGGCGGGACCGGAGGCGATCCAGCCGCCGCCGAGCACGGTGGCGATCCCGGGCGCCGGCCGGCGGACCACCGGGCAGGCGAAGAACGCGGCCGGCTCCGGCCGCCACGCCCGGTACCCGTCGAACAGGCGCGGGCCGTACAGCCCCGAGCCGGCGGTCACCTCGGTGACGGCGGGGTCGACGGTGGTCACCGCCACGCTGCCGGTCCCGCCGCCGTTGACGAATTCGAGGTCGGCGTGCTCGCGTGCCGCCGCGACCGCCGCGCCGCGCCGGGCCAGCAGTTCGGCGTACGACCGGCGCTGCACCACCCGGATGGCCGCGCCGCGCAGCGCCTGACCGGGCGGTGTGTCGGCCAGCCCGGCGATCTGCGCCTCGTACGCCATCAACCCGACCAGCCGGAACCCGGGCCGGGCGGCGACCAGGGCGGCGAACGCGCCGGTGGCGTCGGCCGAGTGGACCGGGGAGCGGCGGACCCCGAGGTGCAGCCGGCCGCCCAGCAGGCGCCACGACGCGTCGAGATCCAGGCAGACCCGCAGTTCGGGGCGCCGGCCGGGGGCGGCGACCGCGTCGACGAGGTCGAGTTGTGCCGGGTCGTCGATCATCAAAGTGACCGTGTCGGCCAGTTCGGCGTTTCCGGCCAGTTCGGCCAGGGCGCTGCGGTCCGCGGTCGGGTACGCCACCACGGCGTCCCGGGTCGCCCCGGTCCGGACCAGCCAGTTCGCCTCGGCCAGGGTGTACGCCAGCACGCCGTGCCAGCCGGGTTGGGTCAGCGCCCGGGTGATCAGCTCCCGGCACCGGACGGACTTGCTGGCCAGCCGGACCGGCTTGTCCGCTGCCCGACCCGCGAGCGCGGTGGCGTTGGCCGTGAAGGCGTGCAGGTCGACCACCGCGAGCGGCGGGTCGAGGTGCGCGGTCGCGGTGTCGAGACGTCGCCGCAGGCTGTCGCGTTCGGTGGGCATCCCTGCACGCTAACCCGCCCCGGAAAAATGCGAAATCCCCTCGCATCCGTCCGATTGTCCTGCGGCGGGGGCCCGGGGCTACCCTCGCCAGCAGCAGAATGTCGGGGGCGGCCGATCCCAACCCCCGGACTAGAGTGTCACCGGTGGAGCCCAGCGATGGGCCGGCACGTGGAGGTACGGCCATCGACGCCAACCAGCGGGATACGGCACCCGGGGACGGACCCGGTACGCCGGACCAGGACGCCCGCAGCGCTCCGGAGGGCGCCACCCCGCCAGGTACGGCGTCCACCCCACCGCCGGCCGCCACCCAGGCCGGCCCGACGGCGCAGAACGGGTACGCCGCGCTGCGCTCCGTGCTGCGGATCCGCCCGTTCCGCCGGCTCTGGCTCGTGCTCGGTGTGGCTGCCTACGGTGACTGGCTGGGCCTGCTCGCCACCTCCATCTTCGCCGCCACCCAGGTCGAGGGGAGCACCGCCAAGGGCGCCGCGTTCGGCGGGGTGATCGCGGTCCGTCTGCTGCCCGCCCTGGTGCTCGGGCCGGTCGCCGGGGTGCTGGCCGACCGGTTCGACCGGCGCTACACGATGGTCATCTGCGACCTGCTGCGGTTCGCCCTCTTCGCCTCGATCCCGCTGGTCGCGGTCGTCGGCGCGAGCGGCGGCACGGTGGTCGCCTGGGCGGCGCTGGCGACCTTCCTGATCGAGACGATCACCCTGCTCTGGATCCCGGCCAAGGAGGCCGCGGTCCCCAACCTGATCCCGCGTACCCGGCTGGAGATGGCCAACCAGCTCACGCTGATCACCACCTACGGCTTCACCCCGGTCCTCGCCGCGATCAGCCTCTCCGCGCTCGACGCGGCGGTCCGTGCCGTGGCCAGCGGTCCGACGCCGGGCGGGGTGGAGCCGGCAACGCTCGCCCTCTACTTCAACTCGTTCTCCCGGCTGGCCACCGCCGTGGTGGTCTTCTTCGGCATCAAGGAGATCAGCGGTCGGAGCGCCGAGCAGACCCGGTCCGACCAGGGGATGCTGCGGCAGTTCGTCGACGGCTGGCGGTTCATCGGCAAGAGTCCGCTGGTCCGGGGGCTGGTGCTGGGGATCTTCGGCGCCTTCGCCGGTGGCGGTGTGGTGATCGGCGCGGCACGCTTCTTCGCCGCCTCGCTCGGCGCCGGTGACGCCGCGTTCTACCTGCTCTTCGGCGCGATCTTCGTCGGTCTGGCGCTGGGCATCGGGCTCGGTCCGATGATCGTCCGGGAACTCTCCCGGCGACGCTGGTTCGGCATGAGCATCGTGCTGGCCAGCGCCTCGGTACTGGTGCTCGCCGCCGCCATCCACCTGTCGATGGCGATGCTCGGCGCGGTCCTGGTCGGCGCGGGCGCCGGCATGGCGTTCCTGGCCGGTACCACCCTGCTCGGTGGCGAGATCGCCGACGAGGTGCGGGGCCGGGTCTTCGCCGTGGTGCAGACCGGCACCCGGATCGTCCTGATGCTCGCCATCTCGCTGAGCAGCCTCCTCGTCGGTATCGGCGGTTCCCGTGAGCTGCGGATCGCCGACCTGGGCATCTCCGTCTCCTCGACCCGGCTGCTGCTGCTCGCCGCCGGTGTCGCCGGGATCTTCGCCGGGATCAGCGCGTTCCGGCAGATGGACGACAAGATCGGCGTACCGGTCCTGGCCGACCTGTGGGGGTCGGTCCGGGGTCGCCCGCTCTCGCCCGCCGAGCCGTTCACCTCCACCGGTCTCTTCCTGGTCTTCGAGGGCGGCGAGGGTGCCGGCAAGTCCACCCAGGTGGCGGCGCTTGCCGAGGCGCTGCGGGGGGAGGGGCACGAGGTGGTGGTCACCCGGGAGCCCGGGGCGACCCCGGTGGGCGAGCGGATCCGGGCGTTGCTGCTCGGTGCCCCCGGCAGCGACGTCCCCTCCCCCCGCGCCGAGGCACTGCTCTACGCCGCCGACCGGGCGCACCACGTCGCCACGGTGGTCCGCCCGGCGCTGGCCCGGGGCGCCGTCGTGATCAGCGACCGGTACGTCGACTCCTCGCTCGCCTACCAGGGCGCCGGCCGTACGCTCCCCGCCGACGAGGTCTCCTGGCTCTCCTCCTGGGCCACCGGTGGGCTCAAGCCCGACCTGGTCATCCTGCTCGACGTGGACCCGGCCACCGGGTTGGACCGGGTCGCCGCCCGACGGGGCGGGACCGACCACGTCGAGGCCGAGTCGATCCACTTCCACGAGCGGGTCCGGTACGCCTTCCTCGACCTCGCCGCCGCCGACCCGAAGCGCTACCTGGTGCTGGACGCCTCCCGGCCGGCCCCGGACATCAGCACAGCGGTGCTGGCCCGGCTGGACGGGATGCTCAGCGACCCGGCAGGTGTGGTGCACCCGGAACCGGCCAAGCGGCCGGACACCTCGGTGCAGCCGAAGTTATCCGAAGCCGAGCTGGCGCTCCTCGCCGACGGCGAGTTGGAACGGCGGTCCTGCTGACGGTGGCGTTCGATGGTGATGGGACGCCGGAGCGGTCGTGCCGGGGGTGAGGATTTCCTGATGGGCGACGTCTTCGCCGAACTGGTGGGACAGGAGGCGGCGGTCGAGACGCTGCGCCGGGCAGCCGCCGACGCGCTGGCCACCCTGTCCGCTGCCGGTGGTGACCCGGTGCCGAGCGACGGTGCCGCCACGGCGGGTGGCATGACCCACGCCTGGATCTTCACCGGTCCGCCCGGTTCGGGCCGGTCGGTGGCGGCCCGGGCGTTCGCGGCGGCGCTCCAGTGCGTACACGGCACCGGCTGCGCCGAGTGTGCCGGTTGCCGGACCACGCTCGCCGGTACCCACGCCGACGTGCGGCTGGTGGTACCCGAGGGGCTCTCCATCTCGGTCGGCGAGATGCGGGCCCTGGTGCTGCGGGCGGCGACCACCCCGGCCGGTGGGCGCTGGCAGGTCGTGGTCATCGCCGATGCCGACCGGCTCACCGAGGCGGCCGGGAACGCCCTGCTAAAAGCGATCGAGGAACCGCCGCCCCGGACGGTGTTCCTGCTCTGCACCCCGTCCACCCACCCGGACGACATCTCGGTGACCATCCGGTCCCGGTGCCGGGTGGTGTCGCTGCGGCAGCCGCCGGCCGAGGCGGTGGCCGCCGTGCTCGCCGGGCGGGACGGCGTACCGCCGGACGTGGCCGCCTGGGCCGCCGCCGCCGCGCAGGGGCACGTCGGGCGGGCCCGCCTGCTGGCGGCGGACCCGGAGGCCCGCCGGCGTCGAGACGCGGTGCTGGCTGTGCCGCGCCGGCTGACCGGGGTCGGCGCGGCCTTCGACGCCGCCTCGGCGCTGATCGAGGCGGCGGAGGCCGAGGCGGCGGCAGCGGTGGCGGAGACCGATGCGGCGGAGAAGGCCGCGTTGCAGACCGCCCTGGGTGCCGGCGGTACCGGCCGGGGCGCGGCGGGTGCCGCGCGGGGGATCGCCGGGCAGGTCAAGGACCTGGAGAAGCGGCAGAAGTCGCGGGCCACCCGGGCGCAACGGGACGCGTTGGACCGGGCCCTGGTGGACCTGGCCGGGTTCTACCGGGATGCGCTGGTGGCGGCGCTGCGGGCGCCGGTCGACCCGGTGCACTCCGACGCCGCACCGTTGTCGACCGCGGCGGCGGAGAAGTGGAACGCGGAGGGGGCGCTGCGCCGCCTGGAGGCGATCCTCGCCTGCCGGACGGCGATCGCCTCGAACGTCAAGCCCCGCATCGCCGTGGAGGCGATGATGCTTGCCCTCTGGCGCGGCTGAGGCGCCCGGCTGACCACACCGCGCCCGGCCCGGTGCGCCCGCCGCGGCCCGCTGCTCCATTGATCATGATGATCTTGTCGCAGGGGTTTTCCTCAGGCTGTCCGGGCCGGTAACGTTCCGGTGCCGCAGTGCAACGATCGCGGCACGATACGTGAATGGCCTGCGGGAGGAGCCTGCGATGACGCGGGGGGAGATCGACGAGGCCTGGATCGAGGAGGCGGTGCGTCGCTACCGCCGGATCGAGTCGCTCCAGGCGGAGTTCGACGAGGCCGTCGGTACCGTGGAGGTGACGGTGCGGTCCCCGGACGGCCTGGTCGAGGTCGTGGTCACCGCCGCCGGCACGATCGTCGACGTGCGGTTCCTCGGCCCGCTGCACGGCCGGTCCAGCCGGGAGGTCGCCGGTTCGGTGCAGGCTGCGGTGACCGCAGCGGCCGACGCCGCGCGCTGGGCCCGGGAGAAGCTGCACACCGAGACGTTCCGCGCCTACCGGCCGCTGGCGGGGGCCTGAATGGACAGCCTGCACCGGATCGCCGCCCGGCTGGACGACGCGGCGACCACCCTCTCCGCCGTGGCCTACGCGGTGACCGCCACCGATCCGCCGCAGGCGGCCTTCGGGACGGAAGCGGCCGGACGCCCCGGTGAGCTGGGCCGGGCGTTGCACGCGCAGTGGCGTGCGGCCACCGGTAACCGGGCGCGGGAGGCAGCCGGGGCCGCCGCACGGATCGCCGCCGCCGCCGAGGCGGTCCGGGCCGCCGCCAACGGCTACACCGACACCGACCACGGTGTCCGACGCCGGCAGCGCGGGGAGGGCTGATGGACGAGTTGGACCGCCTCACCGAGCCCGGCACCGACCTGCTCCGCCGGGTCGACAACCTGCTCTCCTCGGCCGGCGCCCCGGAGGCCCACCGGATCTGGCCGCTGCTGCGCCGGCTGCGGGCACTACCCGGCGAGGCGTTCGGCGCCTTCACCGAGCTGCGGCCGGAGCCGTTGACCACCGCCGGGCACGCGGTGCGCAAGCTCATCCGGGAGTACGACGACGCGGGTGCCCAACTCGCCGACCCCGGCGACTGGTCCGGGGCGGGTGCGTCCGCCTTCGCCGATGTCCGTTCCGCCCTCGTCACCCACCTCGACGAGGGGCCGGAGAGCCTGGTCGGCCGGCTGGAGGCGACCGCCGGGTACGCCGACGCGCTGGCCGACTGGATCGACCGCAGCCGGCTCGCGCTGGCCCGTACCCTGGCCGAGGCGCTCGGCAGTGCGGAGGCGGTGACGGTGGTCGCGGTCACCGCGACGGGGGACGACGGGTCGGGTGACGGTGCGGGGCGGGCTGCCGGGGCGGCCGCCGCCGAGATCGGCGCCCGGATCCTGGCCACCCTCTCGGTGGCGTACGACGGCGCGGAGCGGCTGCTGCGGGAATGGGGGCCGAGCCTGGCCGAGTCCGCCTACCGGCCGCCGGCACCGGCGCCGAACCGGTTCGGCCTGACCACCCGGATCGGCCGTTGACCGCTGGGTCCGGCTGCCGTCGCGTCGTAAGGTGAAGCCCATGGGCATGCTCTGCGCGGTCAGTTTCAACCGGTACGGGCGCCTCTACTACCTGGATCCGGGGGAGTTCAGCCCGCAGGTCGGCGACCGGGTGCTGGTCCCGACCGACGACGGCCCCCTGGTGGCGGAGTGCGTCTGGGCGGCCCAGTGGGTCACCGAGGACACCTCCGGGTTCCCCCGGCTGGTCGGGCTCGCCGGTGACGAGGACCTGCGCCAGGACGAGCTGCTGCGGCAGCGCAAGGCGGAGGCGAAGGTCGCGGCGAAGCGGCTGATCCGCGAGCACGGGTTGCCGATGAAGGTGGTCGCGGTCGACCACGTCGCCGAGTCGGCCCAGGAAGGCACGGGCGCCCGGACGACGATCTACTTCACCGCACCGCACCGGGTGGATTTCCGGGCCCTGGTCCGGGATCTCGGCGCCACGCTGCACTGCCGGGTCGAGCTGCGCCAACTTTCCGCCCGGGATTCGGCCCGGGTGCAGGGCGGGATCGGTTCCTGTGGGCGGGATCTGTGCTGTGCCACCTTCCTGACCGATTTCGAACCGGTCACCATCCGGATGGCCAAGGACCAGGACCTGCCGCTCAACCCGTTGCGCATCTCCGGGGCGTGCGGCCGGCTGATGTGCTGCCTGAAATATGAACATCCGCTGTACCAGAAATTCCACGAGTCGGCCCCGCCGCTCGGGTCCCGGGTGTCCACCCCGGACGGTGACGGGCGGGTGGTCGGGCACAGCGTGCCCCGGGACTCGGTCACCGTACGGTTGGACGCCGACGGCTCCCGCTGCTCGTGCAGCCGGGCCTCGGTCTGCGGTCCCCGCCAGGCCCACGACCAGCGCTATCCCGGCTGACCCATCCGGGCGGCGGGCGCGGCGCGGGTGGATCAGGGGACGGTGAAGGGTGGCTCGGCGAGGCGTACCGGGAGTGGCTGATCGGGTAGCAGCCAGGAGGCGTCCGGCGCGGTGTCCGGGTTGATCCGCCAGCGCCGGCAGACCCGGTCCACCGCGACCGGATAGACCGTCAGCGTGCCGTCCGGGTCGATCCGCAGACGCAGGAAGCCCTTGCCGTCCTCGATGCCCTGGCCGGCGAAGAGCTCGTTCAGGTTCACCCCGAAGGACCCTGCCACCAGCAGGTACGTCGCCGCGAGCTGGGTGGCCAGCAGGCCGATGACCGGCCCGTAGACCACCGCCGCAGCGGCGACCGGCAACGCCCACGGCCAGTGGTAGAACGGCAGGTGCAGCCAGGCCCAGGTGCCGGCGGCGGCCAGTGCGATGTGGGCCAGCCCGTGCGTCACCCCGAGGATCCAGTGCCGGGCGTGCCGTTTTCCGCTGGCGCCGGGTGGCTTGGCGAAGAACGCGGCGGCGAGCAGCGTCACCCCCAGCATCGCCACCAGTGGGACGCTGAACAGCCGCTGCTCCGGGGTGCCGTTGTCGTTGGACGCCACCCCGGCCATGGCGAGCATCAGCAGGGTGTGCAGCGTGCCCAGCAGCGCCGAGAAGCCGGGGTTGCGCAGCGGCAGGCGCCCGAAGACCCCCCAGCCGTACCGGCGGGAGCGGGTTGCGTCGGGGAAGCGGCCGGCCAGGTCGTACGTCTCGGTGGGGCTGGACCGCCGCATCAGGGTGTCCCGGGGCGGCACCTCGATCCGGGGCGGCAGCTTGTGCGTCGGGTAGAGGTACGCACCGCCACCGCCGCAGGTGATCATCTGCCGGTCCGGGTTGGCGTACCGGGCGTAGTGGTGCAGGTCCCCGGAGAGCAGCAGCCGCACCTGTGCGCCGCTGGGCGCGATGATCCTCCGGATGAAGTAGTCGATCGAGTCGTACGCCGACGGGTGGTCCACGGTTTTCACCCAGGACGGCTCCGGGACGGCCAGGATGACCCGGGAGTCCGGGCCGAGCCGCCGGGCGACCTCCTCGAAGTAGGCGAGCTGCGGATCGTCGATGTACGAGCCGGACTGGTTGTCCAGCCCGAAGAGCCACCAGCCGGCCGGCAGTTCGGTGGCGAAGTACGACCGGGACTGGCCGGTACGCCAGCCGCCCAGGTTGTCGTCCCGGGAGCGGACGAACAGCCGCAGGAAGGCGGTGAGCCCGTCGTACCAGTCGTGGTTGCCGGGAATGGCGAAGAGGGTGGGGCGTGGACCCTCGGCCGGGGGCAGGGGCAGCGCCGCCTGGTACGGCCCCTTGCAGCGGTCCTCGTACTCGGCCGGGCCGGCCGACGGGTAGACCTGGTCGCCGCCCATCACCACGGTCTGCGCCCGGGGCAGCCGGTGGCCGCCGGCGGTCAGTTCCCGTTGGGCCAGCAGGTACGCCACCGAGTAGGTGGCATTGAAGCCGTCCCCGAGGTCCGCGACGTAGTCCAGCCAGAGCCCACCGTCCGGGCCGACCTGTTTCGGCACGTTCGTGGCGAAGGTGTGCTGGAGTTCCCGCTTGTCCAGGTATGCTCCGAAGAGCATGGCGAGCACGGTACGGATGCCGGTGCTGATCAGCAGGAACGGTGCCAGCCACGGCACCGGGCGGCGCGGGGTGAAGCCGAGTTCGCGGGGGTCGAGACTGCGGGGACGCGCTGACGACACGGCGACCGGGGTGGCCGGGCGTACCTGATCATCCGTCACCGATCGGAGCCTAGTGCGCACTACGTGAAAGTGCTGTCCGCTGCCGGACGGTGGGACCGGGCCGCTGCCGCCCGCTGCCGGACGGTGGGCGAGGAGCCGGCCGGCGCCGCCAGGGGTGCAACGGCAACCGGTTGGGTCCCGCGCCGGGGCGTGCCGTACACTTGACGATCGTTGCCGCCTTAGCTCAGTCGGCTAGAGCGACGCACTCGTAATGCGTAGGTCGACGGTTCGATTCCGTCAGGCGGCTCGGTACCGAAGCCCAGGTCAGATGACCTGGGCTTCGCCCTTTCCCCGGTCCTGTACGCCCCGCCCACGCGCCCCGCCCGCCCACGCGCCCCGCCGGCACGCCCGCCTACCGCCGAGTCGATCATGAAGTTGTTGTCGCGACACGCCGGCCAGAGTGACATCAACTTCATGATCAACCGTGGGGTTGGTGGGGTTAATGGGGTTGGTGGGGTGGAAGTCCTTCGCTTCCGCGAACGGTTCCTGCCAGCATGTCCGGGTGAATCCACCCGTGGTAACCCTGCGCGCGATGCGCCAAGACGAGTACGAGGACTACAGGGCGGGACGGGACTTGGAGTACGTCCAGTCCCTTGCCAAGACAATGCCGGCCGATGCCGCGATGGAGAAGGCTCGACAGGATCGCGCCCGGTTTCTGCCCCGGGGACTGGCGACGGAACATCAACGTCTCCTGGTAGCCGAGAGCGCCACGGGCCAGGTTGTCGGCTTCGCGTGGGTCGGGCTGGAGGAGCCTCGAAGCGGGACGACCGACACCGCCTGGCTCCACGATCTCAAAGTGGAAGAGCCCTTCCGGCGATCCGGCTACGGGAGAGCGATCCTGGCGGCCGTGGAGGCGGTGGCCCGGGAGGCGGGTGCTGCTCGGCTCGGGCTCAACGTGTTCGGTGCCAACGCGCCCGCCATCAAGCTGTACCAGACATGCGGCTACGAGGTCACGGCCCAGCAGATGGCGAAACGACTGTAACGGGTGAGGCGGCACAGCCAAACCAGCGCGGACGGGGTGGCTCCGCCAGGCAGGTTCTGGACCGCCAGGTGCCGAGTCGGTCGTGATCGGGGGAGTCTTGATCGTTTGTCGTCGAGCGGTGTGACACGCCGACCGAAGTACAGTTGAGCTGCAAACGATCAAGAGTGACACCATTTCAGATAACTGCGGGGAACTGCGCGCCGCAATTCCACCGCCACGCCCCGTTCTTGTAGCGTCGAAACCATCCTGCCGGGATTCGACCGGCATTCCGCAATTCTTTCTGCGCAACATTTGAGTGTTGCAGAGGAGGCGTCAGGATGTTTCAAAATTGGACGGGGGCGTGATCCGGATGGCCGAGGACATGGGCTCGACGGTCCCCCGCCGGCAGCTCGGCCGGGTGCTGCGGCAGCTACGCACCGAGGCCCGGATGACCCTCGACGGTGTCGCCGAGGAGTTGGAGTGCAGCCGGCAGAAACTCTGGCGGATCGAGACCGGCATCGGCCCGGTACGCGCCGTCGACGTCAAGGGCCTCTGCGACCTGTACGGCGTACGCCCCGAACTGCGGGAAGCGCTGATCGGCCTGGCCGGCGAAACCAGGGCCAGAGGATGGTGGCACGCCTACGGCGACACCATCCCCGAGTGGTTCCAGCTCTACGTCGGCCTGGAGAACGCCGCCTCGCGCCTGCGGTTCTTCAAGAACACGTTGGTGCCGGGAATTTTGCAGAGCAGGGACTACGCGCACGGCGTCTACCAGGTCGACCAGCCGAACATGAGCGAGGAGGACCGGCAACGGGCGGTGGAGATCCGTCTCCGTCGCCAGTCACTGCTCAGCCGACGACTCCCCAAGGCGCCGGAGACGCAGGTGATCCTCTGCGAATCCGTGCTCCTACGGCCGGTCGGAACGAACGCCGCGATGGCCGAGCAACTGCATCACCTACTGGCGACCTCCGAACTGCCGAACGTGTCAGTCCGGGTAGTACCACTTGCCGCTGGCCCCCACCACGGCGCGGTCGGCGGAGAGTTCGTCCTGCTGGACTTCCCACCCGGCAGTCGAGCAACCCCGGAGCCGCCCATCGTCTACTGCGAGTCCTGGACCGGCGCACTGTATCTCGACCGTCCAGAGGAATACGCCGCATATGAAAAGGTTTGGTCGAGCCTGACTGCGCTCGCCCTTGACGAGGGACAATCAAGGCAACTGATCCATAAGATCATCGGGGAGGTTCATCGTGGTTGACCTGACCGGCGCCCAATGGCGCAAAAGCACCCGCAGCGGCGGCAACGGTGGCGAGTGCATCGAGGTGGCCGACAATCTGGCCGACGTGGTCGCCGTACGCGACAGCAAGGACCCGGCCGGGCCGGTCCTCACCTTCACCCCCGCCGCCTGGGCCACCTTCATCCGCTCCACCACGCGCGACTGACGACGCACCCGACCGCAGAGGTGCTCCGGCATTTTGCCGGGGCACCTCTGTCGGTTCGAGCCACGTACGGCAGCAGAGGATGGGCCACCGGCAGTTGCGTCCGGCAGAGTGGTGTACGGCAGACCTGCAGCTCAGAGCCGGTTTGGCGTAGACGTGAGGCGGCCA